>CALRJJ020000660.1:0-3487 GCA_943367505.1 Flavobacterium psychrophilum
AGCCGAGCTACAAGAGGTATTTTCGCAAACTGGTACGGTAGTTTCAGTGGCCATACCAACCGACAAATATACAGGCAAGAAACGCGGTTTTGGCTTTGTCGAAATGGCTTCGGCAGAAGACGCAGAACAGGCCATCAAGGCTCTGCACGGACGCGCCCTGGCCGGACGCGAAATGTCAGTCAATCTAGCTAGACCCAAAACCCGCCAAGACTAGCTAGCACTAAAAACGATTCGAATAGAACAAAGTATTAGTCTTTAATAACGATACGGTCTTAGCGAATGAGCCTCAGTGGTCTTTCAGTAAGCGAGCATGTTGCTATAATTTTCGCTTGTCAAGCAACCCAGAATAAACTGGTGAAACTGGAAGTATATGCCTAGCTCCCCGCCCCCCACACTGCCTACAAAAGTCGACAGTGAGAATAAAAAGAGAGCCCTGGGCGCAGGCCATGCGGCCTTTGACCCGACCGGTTTAGACGGAATCTCAAAGCCAACTCCAGGCGTCAAGGTAGTTTTAAAAAGCAAAGTATTTCAAGCAGCAGCCCTGGTTGTTCTCGCTAATTTGCTGCTGGTTGTCACCAATCCATTTAAGGGCGTTGACCCCGATAGCTTACCGACCCTAAAGTCGTGGGTCTTCTGGACCACTCAAGACTACCGTCAGGAAGTAAATCCCAAAGTGGTAATGCTAGGTTCATCGCTTTTGATGAACTCGGTGTGGATGCAAGAAGCAGAACACCTGCAAAAGAATGTCGATATCGTGGTTAACCGCAGAACCAGATATTTAGAGTCTGTCATTAGCAAATACATCAAAGGCTACGAAGGCACCTGTTTCAACTTCGGATTACCAGGCAGCATGGTCTCTGACGACTATATGATTGCTCGCACTCAGTTCGATAAAGGTCACACACCAAAAGTAATGGTGCTCTGCCTCGGCCCTAGAGACTTGATGGATACTAGCTTCAGTTGTGCTGGTGCCACCACAGCCTTTAAATATCTAGAGCGTTTTACCGATACCAAAGATTTACTCGACATTGCTTACACAAGCGCTTGGCCCAAAATCAACTTCATGCTGCGCGAATATATCTATTTCGTCGACAAGAAGTATCACTCACAAAGTGTTCTTGGTGAGCAAGCCAAAGGCGCTCTCAATCCGGTTTTCGCTAAAGTGGCAGCCCCCAGTGCCTTTAACGTCAAAACCGATTTTGATAAACAGTTCGCCTTTTACCGCTCAGAGGTAGAAAAAGGTGTCTTCATCGCTAAGCCTAATGCGCAGACAGACTCATTCTACGACAATGGCAAAGACTGGAAGAAACGCTTCAAAAACTCCAACGATGAGATGTTCGACAATCAAAAAATCTGGTTGAACAAATGCCTCAGCGAAGCAAAGGCTAAAGGAATTATTCCAGTTTTAGTGAACATGCCGGTTTCGGAACTTGGTATCAAATACATTCCGCCACAGGTCTATAAAAGACACGTCGATACTTTAATTGAGATGTCAGCTAAGTATGACTGTCCTTATGTCGACACCATGAAGGAAGGAAAGTTCGACATGAAAGACTTTTCTGATTATGGCCACATGGATGCTAGTGGTGGCAAAAAAATTGTTGATATTGTTGGCCGCACACTAGCCGCCGATCCACGCACTAGAGCGGCCCTGACGTCACCGGCTGCGGCAAACGAGGGCAGCAACTAATGTTATTCAATAGCGCAGCCTATCTTGTTTTTCTGCCAGTAGTCGTAGCCATTTACTGGTTCATGCCATTTCGCTATCGCACAGCCTTTCTGCTGTTTGCCAGTTATGTTTTCTACATGACCTGGAAACCGATATACCTGGTACTAATTGTTGCTCTAACAGCTTTCAATTATTTCGCCGGTATCGCTATCGAGAAACAGAAGAAGCAACGCAAGCTAGTCTTAGTGGCATCGCTGGCCGCCAATATTCTTACTCTCGCCTATTTTAAATATGCCTATTTCGCCATCGATGCCACTAATAGTGTATTGGCCATTGCCGGAAGAAAAATCTCTTACCCTCTGCATGAGATTATTTTGCCTCTCGGCATTTCCTTCTTCGTCTTTGAATTTATCCATTATTTAGTAGACGTCTACAAGGGCAGCCCCGCTGTCAAAGCGCCACTAGAATTTGCACTTTTCCCCAGCTTCTTCCCCACTCAAATCGCTGGACCAATCAAACGCTTCCAAGACTTCGTGCCGCAACTACATAAGCCCGCCAAGATCAGTTTGAAAGATTTTGATGAAGGCGTTGAGCTGATTTTATGGGGTCTCTTCAAAAAAGTAATTGTGGCCGACAGTGTCGCTGTGGTGATTGATAAATGTATGCCACACCCCGAGATGCTGAGTACTTTCGACTGCTGGTCATTACTCTGGGCCTTCGCCATACAAGTCTATTTTGATTTCTCTGGCTACACCGATATCGCCCGCGGCTCGGCAGCACTGCTTGGCTTCAAAGTACCACTGAACTTCAATTTGCCTTTCTTGGCTGGCTCAATTACAGAATACTGGCGGCGTTGGCACATTTCGCTATCACTCTGGCTGCGTGATTATTTGTTCTTCCCCCTTGGTGGAAGCAAACATGGCACCATGGCCACCCTGCGCAATGTCATGATTACTTTTACCCTGGCTGGTCTCTGGCATGGAGCTGGGTTGAACTACATCATTTTCGGCGCTATGCACGGGCTCTGGTTGAACCTCAATAGACTATGGCGAATTCAAGTCGAGAAAAGTGCTCTACTGCTGAAATTGACTGAAACAAAGGCTTTCCATTGTTTTGGTGTGCTACTCACCTTCAACTGTCTGGCTGTCACACTGGTTACCTTCCGTTTACCTAACATGGAGCTGTCAGGTCGATACTTCCAGAAACTACTGATGCTCTCGCCCCAGACAGCTAATAGTGTCAATCCATGGGCCATGACTATTCCCTCAATTGAAGGACCAGCCAACTTTGCTCTATTTCCTGTAATTTTGATCAGTATTGTCATTGGCCACCTGATCTCTAACCAAATACAAGGCAAGAGCCAACCCGGCGTGCTGCCGCTGCCCAAGTCACTGCAGGCCCTAAGGCCAGCTTATCTGGCTGCCATAGCAATACTGCTACTGCTGTTTGCTCCCGATGGAACACCGAGCTTCGTCTATTTTCAATTCTAATTTTGCCACGGCCTGCAAGTTTTACCGATTGGTTTTACTTGGCTCCAAGAGCGGCTAGACACATTTTCAGAGTGATTTCGCAGTGCTCTTCTAACATGTCGGGAGAAAGCAAATCGGTGCCTTCTGGCCAGAGATTCTTCAAATTGTCACGGGCCACTGTGTAGTAGATGCACATGGCAATCAGATTAGCGGCCGTATGCAGCGGGTCAGCAGTGGTGAAGTCTCCAGCTTCCATGCCCCGTTTGAGACTGTCAATCAGTGGCCCATAGAGTGTGCCAAGCGAAGTCTCGCAGTAAAACTTACCTTGATTCTGCAAACCTTCTAAAAC
>CALRJJ020000661.1:0-3483 GCA_943367505.1 Flavobacterium psychrophilum
AACTTTAGATCGTTCTCAAGGGGCGCTGCGGCGGTGTTCTAGCAAGGTGATCTGCCCCAATTGCAGCAAAGTGGCGCAAAAAGGGCTTGTGGCTTGCTAGGTTGCAAGAATTTGGATGGAAGAAACTTAGATTGGAAGAATTATTTTGCTAGAAGAGAGTTTAGGAGAAAGAATACGCTCTTCTCACTAGCAGCTATATTGGCCTCTATTCCAATCTTGGCTACTTCATTGCATTTTAGCTTTTGCTAAACTTGGCAACCAAAACCGCGCCAACTGCCTGAAAGAAGACACTTTCAGCAAGTTGATTAACGCTCGCGTGAGTTCGCATCAGCTCAATGCTCCACCGGATAAGCGGTTGGTAAGGGGATAGCCTCACCCGAGAAAGGCAGTGGTTGCATCAAACTCGGATCAATGTCACTTGAGCGTTTTGACTTACTCGCCGTCGGAGCCCAATCACCTATATCGCCATACACGACGTTGCTCTTACCGGCTAGAAAGTCACGAACAGAGTCACGCCGGATCATTGAAGCAAGGGAGGGCGATCGGCGCTCGCTAGGGTGCATTGGCGTTCTTCCAGGAAACCTTGTAACCACTGGCGGACAAGTACTCTCCGAAACTGGTACTGCCACAGGTGATGGAAACCTACGTTCGGAAGCAAGCATGACAAAAAGCAAGCCAAAAAGTACACAACCGATAGAATTTTTCAGCCTTATCAATGCGATTTTGCCTTCTGTGCGGAATCAGTCATAATCAAAGAACTTTTGAACAGCCAGCAGAAAGCAAAGCCCATGCTCAAAACTAGTGCAAAAGAAGGCAGAAGTCAAGCGGCGCGCGATAACGACGAGAAACAAAAGAACCATGCAACCAACAGAGCCAGAACAGACCCACGATCAGATTCTGGTATTGAATCTAAAAAGAGATTTGCCTGAGGCATTCCAAATAGTATTTCAGACCATAGCCGCCACACCGATTATTTCAGCACTGTTTGTACTGCTGACACTCTTTGATGACTTACTGCCGCCCTTAACCCTCGACACACTCTGGGCGCTAATTCTGCAACTTATAATCACGCGCAACATCATCAACAATACCTACAAAGCTGTCTTCCCAGAGTCAAAAACAGCGAGCCAACACTTCCAAACAAAATGCCTGGCTAGAATGTTCGGAATACAATTTATTTGGGGCTTAGGCACGCTGCTATGCGGCTTGTTATTCATAGCACCAGGCATCTACTTTGCTTTAGCCTTGTCCCTGTGTCTGCAATTCGTTGTTCTAGAAAATGAAAGCGGTTTTGCCGCGATAAAGAGCAGCTGGAATCTGACAATGGGCAAGAAATGGCAAATCATCAAATATGTCGTACTCGGGCCACTTGCTTTGACTGTTATAGCTCTTGCAGCAGCGTTAGGTACTGGGCTAGGCGTGGCAATACTTGCACCTAATTTAGATTCTGCCAACACCGAAAAAACAACCGACATCATTGCGGCCGTAGCTACTCTCATAGTCGAGTTGATAGCTCTATCGGCTCAACCACTAGCAGTAAAAATCTGGATCGATCTCATGCACAAATCCGGCCGCAGCACTGCAATCGAAAGAAAAATTGCCGAGCAACAAGTCGCTTAGCCGACACCGCACCACGACATTTTCACATGACAGCACGCCGCCACTAGTGATACCATTGGGCAAGCATCCTTTCACTGTTTGGCATCACATAAGACAGGTTAGTAGAAGAAAATGAATGAATTGCCAGCGGTCAGCCCGGCAGGCCAAGATATCGAACTCAGCTTTGTCAAAGATTGGTTCAATTCATATGCACTAATTTTTCAAGCAATTCAAGAAGCTCCGATAGCCACTGCGTTTGTCGTTACGTCAGTAGCCATGAGCATATGCTACCCAAAGCTGATCTTCGTGTGGCTATTTATGCAAGGCATTTCTTGGTTCTTTCTCGCTGCTAAGTTGATTCGCAGAACCTATTGCCGATTAGTTCCTCTTGCGCAAAATCACCCCGAAGTATTTGCTAAAAGACCGGAGTGGCAAATGTTTGGGGCCCAGTGGCTTTTCAACGTCGGAACACTACTCTTCGGACTCCTTCTAATCATACCCGGTATTTGGTTTGCCATTGTCCATGCACCAGCTCAGGTTTTTGTTGTTCTCGAGGACTGCACAGCGGAGAAGGCTTTCAACCGGAGTAGAGCAATGATGAAAGGCAACTTCTTCAGGTTTATCGGTTATGTAGCTCTCTGGCCCATCTTAATCTCAATCGGCCTTCTCATAGGCCTTGCGATTACCAAGCTAATAATTGTTCTCATGATAAAAGCAGCAACACAAGTCGACCTCAAGTCTCAAGCAGATTTTCTCCTAGAGTTGTTCTTTAGTTACTACACCCTAGCCATTAACCTCAGCTGCATAACTCTAATTGTTAGAGCTTACGTACAATTTACGCATAAGAAAGGAAGCCTTACAGCTATAGAACAACAGCTTAGTCCTGAAATCGCAATGCAGTGATACCATTGGACAGGCATCCCTGGGCGAAATTTTCACATCAACCAAGGTAAGTAGGCACCATATATGAACCAATTACCATCCGGTATTTCTTCTAGTCCAGTTCCACAGCTAGATTTTATGAGTGACTGGTCAAAGTCATTCAACCTTGTAATTGAAGCGGTAACAGCTGCACCTATACCCGTCGCTTGTGTGCTTGGCACAGTAATGGCTCAACTGGCATTGCCGAAAGTTCCAGGATGGGGTCTACTACAGACAGTGATCACCTTTTTTGTATTGTCAAAACTAATTCAAATTACCTATAAAAGCCTAGTTCCCGAATCGCGCCAACGGCCAGAACTATTTCCAGTCAATCCAGAATTTAAAATGATTGGCGCAGCGTTCGTGGTAAATATTGGCACCATGATCGGTATGTGTTTCTTCTTTATTCCAGGCATCTGGTTTGCCACGATCCACGCCCTAACCCAAGAAATTGTAGTGCTGGAAGGCTGCGGTGTCTTTGAAGCCATGAGTAAAAGCAGACAACTAATGGCGGGAAACATCTGGCGCATTGCCACATACTGCTTCCTCCTGCCAATGGCGGTTGGCTTAGTCGGACTAATCATCATGGGCATTGGCTGTGCCATATTCTACTTTGCTGGTGGCGTAGTAATGCGCGGGGAAGTCGGACACTCAATCCTGATAAACATGATAATTGCTGTATTCACAGTTTTCTTCATGGCCCTTGGTCTAACCTTTAAACCACTGGCAGTTAGAGCATACGTGCACTTGATGCATGCAAGCGGAAACCGCACCGGTATCGAACAACAACTAGGCAACAACATCGGCATGAGCTGACCCTGCATTTATGAGCAGCAACTAAGCACTTGACTGGGCACATTTGTTTTTGACCTCACGTCTAAGAACACATAACTGAATAAGGGCCGCCAGATCCCCCGGCGGCCCTTGTTCATTGTTACCCTAAAAACTGGGTATGAACTTAGC
>CALRJJ020000662.1:0-3479 GCA_943367505.1 Flavobacterium psychrophilum
ACGACGAAGCTCTGGCTGTCTACGTCAAAGCCGTATCAATAGCGCCGGATATGGCCGATGCTTTCTATCACCTGGGCAGCCTACTCAATAAACAAAAGCACCCAGCCCAGGCCTTAGTGCTGTTAAAAAAGGCAGTAGATCTAGCAGCCGAATCGGAATTTGCTAGAGATGCCCGCAAACAAATTCTCTCAATTGAAAATCAGTTTGCAAAAGATTCAGGAAAGGATGCTGGTAAAGATTCGGGCAAAGACAACAAGAATAAAGTGGTAAGCGATCTGCCACCAAACAGAAACCAGTCACCATCTGTTGGTGCCTCCAGACAAGAGATAATCGATTCGGCAGCTCGCAACGTTGAGAAGAAAAGACTCGAAAAAGAGCAGAAGGCAGCCGACGCCCTGAGGGCTAAAGAACATCCAGAAGAGCGCCAAGGCGGCCTACTCGGTTTAGTAAAACGCAAACCAAAAAGCGAAATGAAAATGTTCGTGCATCCACCTGATGCGGCTAGCGATCAGAAGACTGAGTAATTACTATGTTTAATAAAGAGGAAAAGCTACAGGCATTAGCCGACTTGATCGAAGGCAAAGTAGTAGACGATAGCGCCCGGGTAGAAGCCTGCGTCAAAGGCACAGTGATTGGTTTTCCCGCCACCATAGAGGCGATGAGAGTGGGCTTTCCCTTTGGCTGTTCTTTCTTTCTAGAAACCGATGTCTTGAACGAAAACAAGTCGAAGAAAAGCAGTGGAGAATTCACTCTTACAGTGAGCCACCGCTTGGTCACTGGCTTTTGGGCCAAGTTCAGCCGCATACTCCTGGTAGATCATACAGATAAACCGTTGGGCATGAAAAAATTTGACAGTAACTTCATAGCCAAAACCAATGATGATGAGCAAGCTTTGCGTTTTGTGCAATACCCATCAATGATTGATAAATTGCTGCTACTGAGCCAGTACACCAATTTCACAGAACTGCATGTCCGGTCAGGCTATGGAGTAGTTCTAGTTCAACCTACGTCAATCGAAAAACTAGATTTAGACACAGTTCGAGAGACATTTCGCGTCTTTGGGGAAATTGCCCAGGTAGTATTCGAGGCCTTTTAATTCAGTGTCAAACTTACTTGAAGAAGAAACCAGCAGAGCTGATTACATTCTTTCGATAGCGCAATTGTTAGGGCGCTATCTTAGTAATTTGCCGACAGAAGCTGAAAGAATGCCGGTTCTGCTGGAACAGTTGGAGCGAAATGATTATCGTTTGACCAACCGCAAAAACATGGTTGGCCACCTAACCGCCAGCGCCTTAGTTATCAACCATTCCTCTCAAGTACTGCTCATTCACCACAACGGCTTAAAGCGCTGGCTACAACCCGGTGGTCACCTCAATCACAATGAAGAGCCCGAGTCAGGAGCACGACGCGAGTTACTGGAAGAGACCGGCCTGGGAGGTCAAGGCGAGATAACTCTCGTGCACAGCCCACACAGCTCTAAAGACAACCTTTTACCGTTTGATGTCGACACCCACGACATTCCTGCTAACCAGGCCAAGAGCGAAGGTGAGCATAAACATCATGATTTTCAGTACATTTACCAGTTAGACCATAAGAACGCCCAGCCAATTGTTCTGCAAGAAGAAGAGGTGGCTAAATATAAATGGGTTTCATTCGACCAGTTAGCCAGCGGCGAATATGGCAAACGCCTTAGTCGGGTGGCAGAAAAACTAAGGGCCAGCCTGGGCTAGATATTCGGGCCAGGGCCTTGGTCTAACTACTGGGGCCCAACTATTTGGGCTGAGGACCAGTAAAATTCTCTTGGCATTCCAAGACATTAGCCTGGTCTGCCTAAAGCCCAAAAGCAAAGAGAAACAGATTGTTACGGAGCAAGGCTTTCATCGGCCGATGTGATAAATTTACTTTGTGGGAAGTTTTGAACTAAGGCTCAAAAACCCGCAATACACGCACTAATGAGGTATCGGGTATGGCAGACACCACCACAGCGCCTACTTCCACCACGATTGTCGGTTTGACTGAAGCCGCAGCAGCAGAAGTAAAAAGACTACTGGTTGACGAGCAAGGTAAGACTGGTCTGCGTATGGAGATCAAGGGCGGCGGTTGTTCAGGAATGTCTTATGGCATGAGCTTCGACAATGCTCAAGAAAAAGACCACGTCATTGAAGAACATGGCGTAAAGCTTTTCATCGATCCTAAAAGCGCAATCTATTTGAAAGGCACAGTTCTGGACTTCCAGAGCGGTCTTGACGGACAAGGCTTTGTCATCAAGAATCCACAAGCTAAAGGCTCATGTGGTTGCGGCAATTCATTCTCAGTCTAAAAACTAGAATAATGACCAATAGGTAATTTGGAACGTGCCGGCAATAATTCTGTCCGGCACGTTTCTTTTTTCAAATAATCTCAAGAGTGGCAAGATGAACAAGCTAAAACTAGCTCGCCCCAAGAAAGCAGAAGAAAAAGCAGAAGAGGCCCAGAGCAACTCAGGCCAAGAACTAGGATATTTTGCCGCGGCGCAATACAGCTTGATTGAAATATACGGGGCTGACAGCGAACGCTTTATCAACGCTCAGACCACCAGCGACGTAAAAGCTTTGAAGCCCTACCAGTGGCAGCCTAGCGCGCTCTTAGACCGTAAGGCCCATGTAGTTGCCTACTTCAATCTTTATCGCAAAAACAGCTCTTACCGCATCATCGCAGAAGAAAGCCAAGTTGCCACCATACTGGAACATCTAGACAAATACATTTTCTCCGACAAAGTTGAATTGCTTAACCTAAGCAGCGGCAAAATGCTTGCTCTTATTGGCTCTGATGCACGCACGATCATTAATGACAATCTCAGCCAGAAGAACCCAGCGCTGTTCGAGAGAGACCTGATTGACGGCGACCTCTGTGGCATCAACGTACATATTTTCAGAGCACCACTCTCAAGCAGAGAAGCCTTCTTAATTTATTGTGCTGGGGACCAATTTGAGACTCTGCAAGAGAAGCTGCTACCAGCCTTAAAACAGTATGGAGCCAAGCAGCTAAACACAGATCAAGTGCTAATCGAACGCATCGAAGCAGGCCTGCCACAATTTGCCACCGACTTCACCAGCGAAAATTTGATTATCGAACTGGGCCTAGAAGACAAGGCCATAAGCTATACAAAGGGTTGCTTCCAGGGGCAAGAAGTACTTGCTCGGGTCAAAGGACACGGCTCTCCCAATAAGCAACTAACAGGCCTGATACTAGAGCTAGAGAGCAATCAAGATAGACCTTTTGGTGACAAGATTGCGGTAGGCACACCACTCATGGTGGCGGGCCAAGAAGTCGCCAAAATTCTGTCTAATGCCTATTCCCAACGTTTGCAAAGACACATTGCCCTAGCCATGGTCAAACGCGACTTTAGAACACCAGGCCGTCAGCTAGAAGTATCGCTTGCTGTACCAAGCGAAAGCGGTGACTCTACCGCGATTACGGGTAAGGCCACCGTTAAACTG
>CALRJJ020000663.1:0-3479 GCA_943367505.1 Flavobacterium psychrophilum
AAATCATATCGTACTGGATGGTGCGATCTTGCCGTCCTCCTTTAACGATATCGCCAGACTGTACAAAGACAGCCACGGTACCGTTATTCTGAATGGTTAGCTGATTGACATTACCAGTCTCTTTAACCACTACCTGGCCCTTACTCAAGCCCTCTTGCAAGGTCATAAACTTCTGAAACTTAGAATTGTCCTTGCCATGAATGAGAAAGACAGTAAGGTTGGAACTAGTGAACGGTCCAGTTATGCGCTGAGCTAGCGGCACTTGAGCATTAACCACATTACCGGCGAAAGCGGCCCCGTTGATGCCGCTCAAGCACACCAAGGTTGCCACTAGAATAAATTTCTTAGCTCTGATCATTGTTCACACTCACTTTTAAAGGTAAAAAAGTTCCCACGGCAATGCCTTCTCAAACATGGGTCTGAGCGAATTTTCTCAAGGGTGTTCTAAGCGGCCTGGCAACAGCATATGGCGCCAACAACAAATCAAGCTCCAGGAAAAACCCTAGAGCTGCTCTTGCTAAAATCTACTAGCTTTAGCGCCGACGCCAGATAGAACAATGCTTGGTGACGTGACGATAAACTCTTTCATTCTCACGACTAATGAAAGGCAAGTTTAGTTCTTCTAAGAGCTCAAAGTCTTCCAGAAGCAGCTCGTTAACTTCCTTCTCTCCTAGCCACAGCTCTTTGGGTGTCACTTGTTTCTGCCAGTTGAAATCACTGACAAGTAAAAGCAAACCACCAACTTTGACGATACTACGTTCGCCTTTTAGCCGTGACAAGATAGACAGTGGGCTGGGCACTATGGTCAGAGCATCAGTCAAGGCCACGAGATCGAAATCTAGATAATCAGCAGGCAAGCTGCAGGGGTCACAGCGGCGGAACTCAACACTATCTACTCGGCTATTTTCAATAGCACCACTGACTGTAACCTGCTCTAAATTGCTATCGAGCTTGCGAAACTCATAATGCTTAGAAACAAATATTTCTTTTGCTGCGCTAATTAGTGGCAAACGCAAATCAACCGCCACTACTTTTTCGAAGTGACGAGCGAGCATATGACTGAAAGCACCTACTGAGCAGCCAACCTGCAAAGCTCTTTGAGTCTGACTATGGGCCCGAGCCAACTCATGGGCATCCACTCTTCGAGCGACATACTTATCTACCATGGCGTCCAGATCTTCAAAGCTATTGGTTTCTTGACCAAAGCTCGAAGCAATCTCACCATTTACTTCGGCTTCATTGCCGAGGTGAACTACAGCACCAAGCTTATCTTGACCATCGAGGGCGGCTGAGGCTGTGCGCACTACTCGCATGCCAGCGTGCTGGAAGAAATGTGGCCTAAAGTGGAAGCGAGCATGCACAGTGGCTTCGTCCCCAGTGCTAATAAATGAGCCACCAGCAATCATTTGATGTTCGCCATCAAAACAAGGAGTACTAAAATCATCGTAGAGACGATTGATCTTAAAACCTGGCAGCGGATTAAAATGATCACCGAGCCACTGCCAGACATTGCCATAGAGATCTCTGAAGGGAACCTCACCACTGGCGGTGACTGTATCTTCTAGAACTGATGATTCAGAACCAGCTCTCAAGTTAAGATTGCCACGATTTGAAATCACTTCACCGCTCTCAACATCGGGCTTGAAGCTGTTTTCGCTGGCCAGCCTGTGATGCTCAGCTTCAGTTAAAAGACGGAAGTTATGCTCGCTATCAGAAGCTTGCAACCAAGCACAATAAGCCTCAGCTTCGTGGTAGTTAATTACCGCAGGCCAATCCCAGGGCATGTCGACAACTTCAAAAAGAGTACGCAAGCGGAATTGATGCAAACCTTGCGGACCGTCCGGCACCCAGAAAGTAGGACATTTGACATTGCGGAATTGTTTCCAGCTAAGACCGGTGACGCTCCAGAAGCTCTCATTCTGGTAACCACCATCAGCCACAAATTGCCAAAACTGAAAATTGCTAATTAATGACCGACTGGCTTCGAAGGATGGAACAGTAAGCAACCGTTCACCATATTCGTTATCCCAGCCAAAAGTGGGCACCCTAGCCGACTTGCCAATGCGCACAGCTCCAGCGGGCACGGCCCTAAACTCAGGTTCTGACTTAATACCTTGACTCAAAGCATTGGCGGGGAATTGATCAGGGCGTCCCAGTAGAGACAAAGGCAATTCTCTTATCAATACAGAGGAAGTCTCTAAGTGAATGCGCTCATGCTCAAACCCCATAAAGAGAGCCCAGAGCGGGTGTTCTGGTGTAATGGGCGGGTGACCGGGCTCTAAACCAGGAGCATTGGCAATAACACTAGTAACCAGCTCATAAGCCTTGCGACGATAGGCTTGCGCTTCATCAACAGCGGGCCACTCAATATCGTTCTTCGACATGTCATCCCAAGACATCTCGTCTACACCAGTCTCAAAAAGACTCTCAAACTTAGAGTCTATGGAGCTTTCCAGCAACTTAGCTAGGCGCAGTTTATTGACATAGAGAACAGCAGGATGAACATAGTAGAAAATCAGGGGATGGCGCAAGCTATGATAGGGCGGGCGATAGAAAGCCTCGTCACCCTTAAGCGAAGAAAACAGCAGTTCAGAAAGAGTCCAGGTATTGTTGAAATAATCTAGTGCTTCTTGCCTGGAACAAGTTGCCAGGTTGGGAATTAGCAGTGAGTAAAGCTTACCGTCTTGCGAAAAACCAGGGCACTCCTCAGGAATCAAGCCGGTATACCAACGTCTTCCCCGAGGCACAGACAAATCTATCTCTGACTTACCAAGATTCTGCCGCCAGAAAGCTGTCTGGTGGAACTGTCCAGAGACATCAGAAAGTTCCGCAAGATCGGAAACGCTGATTAGTAGATCAAGATTTGGATTACGTGTAGCCATTCATTCTTCCAGGTCGCCCTTCACCATATTGAAACATCTATAGTGTACAAATGGTGAATCGCCTGCAATCTGGCTTAAAGATTAGCGTTACAGAGCAGTTTTAAGCTTAATTATAGTCTACTTTAATGCCGTTCTTAACCGCGTCTTTATACGCCGTCAGGTGCGCTGCCACTTCAGTTTCTTTCATTGCCGAGCACTTATTAGCCTTCAATTCAGCGAGCGATAAGGCAGGCAGCCCAGCATCGCGGCGATCGCGGTCAATCAAAGCCTTAAAAACCTTGCCTTCGTCTTTAATTGCCGTGCCATCAAGCTGCAAACTCGCCAACCCAGCTGCCTTTTCGGCCTTATTCATATGGGGGAAAAGAGCGACGGCGTCGGCCGCCATCTTGTGATAAAGCTGCTCTGGCGGGGCATCGGCCGGCAAATTATATTGAGAACGTAAATCATTACCCATCTGTCGAATAAAGCCAGCTTGACCGCCGAACTGCTTATCGATTTCAGCCTTATGGGGCCCCTCAATCGGTTTGTCACCGGACAAAGCCTTAACAGTGGCATCAACAGAAGCGTTACTAGCCTTTGACATCTGCCAGGCTTCAC
>CALRJJ020000664.1:0-3478 GCA_943367505.1 Flavobacterium psychrophilum
AAACAGCATTCTCCAGGCCAGTTTAGAAATGGTACAGGGGCTAGCAGAGCAACAATTAGTCAAAATAGAAGTCAAAATAGAAAGCACAAACTCTAGCAAAGTTGGAGTAGTGCACTGTGACGAAGCCAGAATTATTCAAGTTCTGCAAAACTTGCTGTCCAACGCTATCAAGTTTTCACCAGCAAATTCCACTATTATTCTCGCCGTAGAAGAAACCGATAATTCAACTAAATTTGCAGTCAAAGACCATGGCAATGGCATTAGCAAGAACGACATTCCCACCCTATTTGAGAAATTCACACAAGCTCGAAATGAAGAACCCAACAAACCATCTGGCTTTGGCTTAGGTCTGGCAATATGCAAAGACATCATTGAGCGTCACGGTGGCACTATTGGTGTCATTAGCGAAATCGGCCAAGGCAGTACTTTCTGGTTCACTCTACCAAATCAATCTAGCGCGGCTTCCCATCCGGTCCTAAAACAGCAATAGGTGCGACGATTGTCTCAGTAGCAGGAACTTGGCTTTTGCTGTCAAAGAGATGCGCAGTCTGGCGAACTAAACGGGGGACAGGATTTGTCACTTCAACATTGACAGTAAAATCACCGCTACCTTCATTTCTAGTCATAAATATCCGTTTGATTTTAACTTCGTTATCAATTTGCAGACCCTTGTTGAGTTCGGGGGGCACATCAAGTTTGACCTTCAAACCCTCTATATTGGTTAACTCTGGGTACTTACCGTTTCCAATTTGAAAACGCACATTATCAATTTCAATTCCTCTTATAGAAACTCCAGCACCAATATCTCGTTTTCCAGGCAATAGAATCTCGCGCTTTGTATCTCTCTCAATGACAAACTGATTGGCCCCTTCTTTAGAAATAGACTTAATGCCCCCTGCTATTTTCTCCAACATTTCTTTGCTCTGAGCAGTCATCTCTACGCCTGAAACAGTCAATCCATATTTGATCACATCAACTGCATTAGGAGTTTTGATCTCAACAGGAGGCAGTTGTTTGAGGGCTTCTGTCGCTTTCACCACCGGAGACTCGAGAGCTATCTGCGCCCAGCGTGCTTCAAACTGATCTTCTACTCGTGGTTTGTAGAAGCTTTCAGCGGCGCCCTTGACCTGTTCTCTCAGCAGGAATTCAGTGCGAATACGTGACTGCTCTTGTTGATCAGAATAAGATGGCTCAGGTCGTGCATGGCATTGAATAGTTGAGATAGAACGTCGAGATAAGTTCTGCATTTTAAAAACATCGCTAGCATCTGGCTCCAACGTCATCAAACCAAGTCTAATCTTTGTATTCAATTCACGAGAACCCGGCACCAAACCTTCTATCTGCTGAACAAATTTAGCTTTGTCTTCGGGGGTTTTTGCCAAAGTATAATCTCGCCGGGCGCGACGCAAATCATCTTTCTGCTCAGTACTTAAGCCCCGCTCGGCCGCTGCTCTTTGTTTAACCAAATCGGTAATCTGTTCAACCTGAACAGCGGTTTTTGACTTTTCTTCTTTGCTTGCAAAAGGATCGTCAAAACGCAAAAAGCCATCTTTAAGGCCCATTTTTGAGGCAAGAGAGTCACCTTTGCCAGCAGGCAAGCTGTGACCCTTGCGTTCGCCATCCAGGTCTAACAAAAAGCGCCTGAGAGCTTCGGTATTGTCTGCCTTATCTAATTGTGGGCCACCTAATCTGCCATCACCCATTTCTGCACCTACTAAGAAAACTCTGCCAGAAAGCCTCAGTGAAAGTATCTATGAAGATATCTATCCGCAACTACTAAAAGCTAGACACGTTCGCTTTCGACCCTGCTTGCAGTCTGATGGCAAATTGTTTCTCAATTGTTTCATGGGCTCGCTACAAGCTTCAACTGCCATAAAACTGCTGGGTATCTACTATCACTAATTTTGTGATAGGCAACGAGAACTTCACGGGTATAACCATGCAAGTTATTTCTGACAGAGGTACAAAAAATTGTCCGCTAAAGCAACAACAACAAATCTGAGATTTGTTGCCTCATCGATAACGCTCTTAAGCTTCCTCTATCCGGAACTATCTTGTGGTGCTAATTCCCCAAAAGCCATATCAAAACAAAATGCTGCTAAAGCAACAAAGTCAGCAACTCCAATTGCCAAAACTCAGCCGATGGTTATATCTGGAGACAACCTAATACTAATGAAGGTGGCTAATCGCTACCGCAAAGTTACTAACCTCGTCAAACAAAATCAGCTAGAGCTAGCCGAAGCAGAGGTTAGCCAACTTGCCAAAGAATATCCCGATGTTCTGGACATCCAAATTCTATTTGCAGACGTACTGGGGATGGAAGGAAAAAATGAGGACGAATATCAGCTGTTAAAAAGGCTTGCAGAATTATCACCTACAAACTTCAGAGTAGTTATAAGACTAGCAGAATCAGCACTCCACGCAGGACAGCTAACTGAAGCGCTAGATAACTATAAGAAAGCTCTCGAACTCACAAAAGAGCCAAAAACTCTAAGAGATATAAGAGATAGGATCGAAGGCATTAATGACAATGTCAAACAAGCAGCTAAGTATGAATCCAACTCACCACAAGGCACCTATTTAGGCTACGTTACAAAAAACAATTTAGTAAGACGATGGACCAAGGAAAACATGCCCCTGAAAGTCTTCATTGATGAGCATACCAAGCTACCCTATTTGAGACCAGAGCATATTGCTTCCATAAAAGATGCTTTTGCAGATTGGGAAGCCTTAAGCGACAAGACAGTGAGCTTTATTTATGTCAAAGATCTTCCTGTTGCAGACATAGAAGTAAACTTTGTAAGCAATCGGGCTTCACTACATTCAGAATCACGAAGTTCAGAAACAAGGTGCCAAGACTCCACCGAGAGAAGAGAACATGCATCAATTACTATGCTGCTAGACCCTAATACAAAAACTGACTATATGAAGCGCACCTTTCAACACGAAATCGGTCACGCCACAGGCCTAACCGATCACTCTCCAAACGCTTCGGACATAATGTTTGTGACACCTTATGGTCCCGAATGCAAAATTTCGGCACGAGATATAGCCACTCTAAAGGCGCTGTACCAGCTACCCTACAATTGTCCCCAAGCAGCCATCGATGCGGCGCAACAATCAGGTCTCTCAGACACAAAAAACAATGTACTTGCAAAAGCAATTAACCTTTGCAATGAAGGCATTGCTATAAGAAAAGAGAACCCTCAAGCTGCTGTAGCGAAAATCAGAGAAGCTGTGAGGCTGCAGCCTAACTACCTAGAATTTCATGCTAAATTTGGCGCCGTTCTGACCCTTCTCGCCAATTCACAATATAATAATGGTCAATTTAAAGAGGCTTACACCACCGTGAATGAAGCTCTGAAAGAACTTGCATTAAGTGGCAATCAAGCCGATCTAATAAAAGGCGTTAACCAACTAAAGGCCGACATCAAATCCCGCGGTCACTTGTAGTTGCAGTGACTTACTTTAGCTTCAA
>CALRJJ020000665.1:0-3475 GCA_943367505.1 Flavobacterium psychrophilum
AGCGCAAGAGTTGAGCGGCAATGATCGAAAGGCGCTGTTTCAGGGTTGGCAGTCTATTAGGGGCCAGCAGGGGAGTCTCAAGTGGGCCACTATCGCCTCTTTGAAAACTGGCAGCAATGCTAATTCTTGAGTAAGTGCCGTGTTTGCTGCTGCGGCCACCCCAGTGGTACACCCCTTCGTTCCAGCCGAGAATGTCGCCGGCTTTGGTTGGCAGGGCGCGGATATCTTGGTAATTGGTAACGCCGTAGGTGGTGAGGTTATTAGGGAAGTTGGGGTCATATTGCACTGGCAAAATATAAATGCAACCAGTGTCTGGTGTGGCATCGGTCAGAGATATCCAGATATTCATGGCCACGCTTTGGCCATCTGGCCGCAAAAGTTTGCGCCTAGAGCGGTCGCGATGGGGGAGGAAGCCAGCGCCAGCGCCCCCTGGTGCGACACAGAAGGTGTAAAGGGTGGGCATCATTTTGTAGTCGGGGCCGAGGATGACGCTCAGCAGCGAAGATAACTCTTGAAACTTTAACCAAAATTCGTCGTAGACAAACGAAAATGTCACTGGCCAATGGTCGTCGCGAATGTTTTCTACCGCTTTTACCAAGGCCGCTAGATCTGCCTTGTCAACGGCATTTTCGATTTTGAAATAGCCTTCGTGTTGCATATTTTCTTTGCTCACATGCCCCAGGTCGGAGCTGAACTTCGGGCGCGAAGCTGTAGGTTGTGAGCCTTTTTCAGTAATATGCAGCTGAGGATTGAGATGTAACCAGAATTGCCGGTCCGTGGCTAATTCAAAGAAAGTCTTCCCCTGTGTGTTGTACATGGTTTGCTTTATTGACCGTCTCTTATTGCCAGTTCTTCTTGCTAAATTCAGACCATATTTTACCCATAATTCGAGGCTATCTACATTTCTCAAAGACCATTCCAAAATCTTTAGTTCAGATAATTAGCTTAGCTATTTGTTTTAGTTATGAGTCGGCTGATTACCTTGCCTTCTTGCTTGGTATATAGAGCCCATGTTGGACAGCTTTTTGAGCCCTTGGCTTTAACAATCGCTACTTGAATTGCCAGAGATAGTGAACGAACAATTACCAGACGATTTAGTTCTACAGCCGCCAGCGCAGCCTCGACCGCTGCCGCCCGGTGCTGAGTTTAATATCGGTGACATTGTTGGCAATAGTTATCAGATTGTCGACTATATCGGTCGGGGAGCGATGGGTTACGTTTACCACGCTCATCACGTGCGCTTGCCCAAGGAATATGCCTTAAAGACTTTGAGTACTGAACAAATCACCGAGGTTGCCTGGGTACGCTTTCAGATTGAAGCTCAGGCAATTGCCAAATTGTTTCACCCCAACATTGTCGGTTTGCACAATTTTGGCTTGCATAAGACCCCGGATGGCCTGGAGCGGCCGTTCTATGTGATGGATTTTCTGCGCGGTTGCAACTTGATGGAGCGCTTGCGCGATTATGATCCACCGCCTGTCAACACAGTTTTGTACATATTTCTTCAGGCTGCCAGCGGCTTTGGCTACGCCCATAGCAAAGGCATTATTCACCGCGATGTGAAGCCCGCCAATATTGTTTTGCTCGACCAGCCCGATGCTACTGGTTCAACTATCAAAATAGTTGATTTCGGCATCGTTAAGCTTACCTTCGATGCTGAAATAGACGGCGACCACCTGGGCAACGACGAAGAGAATTTAGGTAGTCCCTATTACATGAGCCCTGAACAGTGTCTCGGCCGCACAGTAGATGCTCGCAGCGATATTTATTCACTGGGTGTGACCTTTTTCGAAACCCTGACTGGCGAGCCACCTTTCGTCGCAAGGAGTGCCGTTGAAATTAAGCATATGCACCAGTCAGAGCCTACGCCAATCTTGAACGAAGTGGTAGAGGGAGGCAATTTCCCACCGGCAGTGCAGGCGGTTTTAGAGCGGATGATGGCTAAAGATCCTGACGTGCGTTATCAGACCATGGAGAACGTCTGCAGCGATTTAATTGCTATTTTGCAAGGCGATGAACCGTTCTATTGCTACAGTGCGCCAGTGGTGGAAGGCAGCGGCAATATTTATCTTCAGCATACTCGCAGTACTGTAGTGGCACCGGCTCTCAATCCTATACCAATTCCACCTAGTCGCACTGTTAACACTGCCGCTCAAGTCCCTGATTTCCAGCCTTTTAAGATAGCTCCTGTTGCCAAAGAAAGCGCAATTACTCCATCCCGGGCTGAGGAGGGCAAGGCATTGGTGCGCGAGGCGCTGGTGCGCAATGGTATTTCGCTTAGTGAAGAGGCCGCCAATATCCAAGCCCAAGAGCGGGAGCGGCATAATAGCAATGCCAAGGCTTCAAAAGATCAAGTACTGAAAGTTAAGAAGGTTTTGCTCACCCTTGGAGCGGGCGGTATTGTTCTTGCTCTTGGAGGTCTGGGTTTTGTTGTCTGGCAGAACATTCAGGCCGCAAATGCTAAGCCAAAGTCGCCACCAAGACAAGTTCTGCTTCTGACAAAGCCAAAAGTAGAGAAACTCAAAATCGACCCAGATGAAGACATTGAGCCCACAGAGTCATTGGTTGATACTAGCCCGTACCTTGATGCTAAAGCTAGTTCTAGCAAAGGGCGAGTTTTCAATTTTCCCACTGATTGCTCAATTGGCAATATCTATTCTTACGACTGGAAAACAAAGAAAGAGCAGATTGTTAAAGCTCGGGGCAAATTAGAGTTTGGCGAGAGCGAATGGCTCATGTATTTACCTTCGCGTCTTGTGGGGCAGCATCCAAGCTATGTCTTGCGCTTTGGCAAAGGTGATGTGGCTGCCGTGCGTCTTGTCGATGGCTCTGATAGTGACGCTGTTCTTGAGGCTTGTACAGCCATTCCTGGCATTGATGAATTGCAGATCTATGACACTCACCATCTCACGGCTAAGTGCATTCCATCGCTCAATAAGTTTACTCAAATCAGCAAGTTTGATGGCAATAACTGCACCTTAGACGGTGCCATGCTGGCCAAAGCAAACTGTTGGAATAACATACGCGATTTCCAGCTTGGCCGCGGTGATAACTGCACAGCCATTCTGACTAAACTTAAGTCTGCCAAAAAACTAGAATTTATCAATTTGCATCATACTTGCTTGTCAGCGCAAGATTTTAAAGCTCTCTCAGAGCTATCCACACTGCAATATTTGAACTTGAGTTATAGCAGAGTTACTCTTGCTCAGCTTAAGACCTTAAGCAAGCTCAATCGCCTTCATACCCTGAGCGTTGTTGAGTGCGGCTTAGATAAAAAGGCTATTCCTGTTCTTAAGCAGTTTAAGGGCTTAAAGGTGTTGCAAGTGATGCCTAACAATAAAGCTACTGCTGTGCGCGATATGTTTGCTGCCGGTTTGCCTAAAGTGACTGTGAAATAGCTCTAGCGGCCCATGCCGCCGAAGAACTTGATCAAATCACGTCGGGAAATACCGTGAATGATATCGTTGCGCGAAAT
>CALRJJ020000666.1:0-3474 GCA_943367505.1 Flavobacterium psychrophilum
ATGCAGAGTCTCATGATCTCGCTGAAGAGTGGCAGAAACTCGACCAGAAAAAGAATGAGGTGCAGGGCTACGTTACCCTGCCGTCGATGTTGCGGCCTGAAGGTGCCGTTGCTATTAATCAGAAGCTTCCTCTCAGCCTCTTCCTTCAAGCCGCGCAGTCGCAACAGGTGCCAGCGGCATTGCGTAAAGACATCGCGCAAGCTGTATTCTGACGTTCTATTCTGTTGCATGACCAGGCCAGTTCGGCCAGGGCTAGCGCTCTGCTTAAGCAATATATGCCAGCCCTGGCGGGCTTGCTCGCTCGGTATGATACGGCCGCTGCCGATAGCAAAGAATTTTCAGCAGCCTATTTATTGCTGAAGAACCCTGGTTCTAGACCCTATGTAACTGCTGGAGTTGCGAGAACCACCGAGTTTGGCAAAATCGATGACTATCAAGACAATTGGTGGAGCCCCATTGAAGCTGATAAGGAAGCGAAGTTTGCTGGTCAGCTGTTTCTCAAAGCGGCAGAGTTAACCAAGGCTAAAGCTGAGGTTGCAGCAATCAATTCATATGGCACAGGGCCAGACTATCTGGGTAAAGTTGTGATTGACTATGCTCGCAAGCATGTGAGCGACCCTAGAGTACCCGAGGCTTTGCATTTGATTGTCAGAGCCACCAAATTAGGTGCCACTGATGAGAAGACGAGCGCTATTTCCAAACAAGCATTTCAAATTCTCCATCAGAACTATAAAGGCAACCCTTGGACTGTCAAAACTCCATATTATTATTAGCGCGTATGGTCAGCGGCAATCTATGTTAGTCGCGCTCAACTATTTCAAGGTAGTTCCGTGAAATACGATCAGCCACAGCATGGTTCTTTTGCTCTAATAATATGGAGGTGAGCACTTCGAGTGCTGATTCGTTAGTTGTTTTCAATTGAATTTTATTGATACCAAAATCAGCTAGCGTTTTAACTGTAAGCTCATTGAACGCTGTTAAAGAACTGGCTGTTTGCAGGTCTTCTAGGTGCCTCTCTGTGATTTCGCGTTTAGCTTCAGTCTTGGGTGGTTTAGCCATGGCCGATAGAGGCAAATTGCGGTCCTTAAATATTCGGCGCACTTCTATCAACTGAGCAAGCAAGCAAATTAGTGTCCCCAGCGGTATAACAAAACCAGCAATTGATGAGCTGCTGGACTGTATCCAGAGACAAAAGCCCGGAAGGAGAAGCCCTGACAAAGTCAAAAGACAAGCGGCAAGAAAACGCTTAGCGCCGCCTAGCTCACTAAACCTACGAATGAAGAGTCTGCCAGCAAAGTAGTTAAGTGGCCACCAACAAGCTGCAAAGCCAAGCACTAATATCCAACCGATCGAGCCCAGGTTGTTCGCTCTGAGCAGATTAAAAAGTGCTGCCATCGCCACAGCCATGAAAACGCCAAAACCGCTCAGTATTGTGGTTACCACGAACGACAATGCAAAGCCATAGCCGAGAAAAAACAAGACAAACAATGGCAGTGCGACTGGCTTTGGACCTGTCGCTGGCAAGATTGCCTTGATCACTTCTTCTGACATCTGTATCTCAAGTTCCTTTTCTATTTGAACTTACGCGCAGCACTTATTATGACTTACGCCTCGCAGTTAAGGTTAGGATGCTTGCTTATTTAGATCAATTTGCCTTGCGTTGTTAGCGCTTGCAGCTCTATAAAATATTAGCGCCAACGGGAATCGAACCCGTATCTCTGGTGTGAAAAACCAGCTTCCTAACCATTAGAAGATGGCGCCAAATTCTCCCAGGCAGGAGTCGAACCTGCGACTAACCGGTTAAAAGCCGGCTACTCTGGCCTCTGAGTTACTGAGAGATACACCCTGGGAGAGATTCGAACTCCCGACAACGCACATCCGTAGTGTGCTGCTCTGTCCGCTGAGCTACCAGGGCTAGTTTTGTATGTAAATATGAGTGTATGGACGCGTCAAGTCAAGCCACCACTAATGGTGGCGGCACCAAGTGACGCTTTGTTCTTCGCGCTCGATCTAAGTCAAGCGCCGTCGTTTTCGCAAGCTCTCTCGCTTGCGCTTTCGCTCTCGTTCGCGCCCCGGCTGGATGCGCTGAAACGCAGCCAGAGTGAGGCTTGGCGAAAATAGATAAAAACTACTGGATTGCAAATGATGCATTATCGAAAACCTCTAGTGGAAAAGCACACAAAACCGAACAGTCTTTATGACCGTTTCTCGCTTGTCTTTCGCTCTGTCCAGAAGTTCACGATTGAATACCCATTAAAAATGGCCCGCCGGGCTCATTGCTCTATGCCGATATAACAGTTGTATCACACAATTTGAATATTGCAAATGAGAGATTTGATCTTTAATTAGCAATCGTTTGATTTAGTTACAGCCATCGTCTATTTCTTTTAGCGTTTGCTCAAGCGCTTCAGCCGGATAAATTGCTGACTTTGTTTCAGTGTCTAATTGTTGATAGAACTCGCTCAGGCGAAAAGCTATTGGTGCATAGGCTTTTATTTTTGACTCTAGAAATGGTGTCATCCTTTCCGGTCTGGACTCATTGCTATTGATGAATGCGCGCAAGTGATTTAACCATTTCCCTTCGCCATAGAAGTGCAGCATCAGAGTTTGAATTAAGCTAACCATTGATACGCAGCGATCATACGAGCTGTGGTGCCTCAAAAAATCTACTTCTTCTTTCTCTAGATCAAATTGTTCCGACAGTGCTAAGCCAAAATCACAATAGTAAAGATTACCGTTGCTAAGAATGTTATTGAAGTGGGCATCAAAGTGAACAAAGTTGTTTGCGCTGAAGAAGGCTGAAGTTGCTTTGCAGTCTTTTTCGACTTGGGCCACAGCCCTGTCGGCGCAAGTGCCATCATTGCCTAGCTGACCGAGTAGCCACTGATGAAGCGTTTCTGGAATATATTCAAGAAACAAGAGCAGATGGGCTGAGGCCTCATGTAGGGCTTCCAGGCGGTGGCGAACTGCCAAAGAATTGTCCCAGAATTCAACAGCTATATTAAGGTCTTCAACTTGGCGAGGAGTCATGGGAGCGGGCCTTTTGCCTTCCAGAATTCGCCAGTGATATAAGAGGGGGAAATTAGTGCATGTGCCAGAAATCACCCACTCGGTGGTTAGCTTGTGAGCCTCTAGCTCACGACCGGCGCCGAACCCTGCTGACCCCAAGCGGTATTGAAAAAACAAAGGCAGGTCGAAGAGATTGGCTGTAGACAAGAAGTTCTCTGCCTTTCGCTCAAGGTCTGTGAGAGCAATTCTTTTCACAAAGACCATTTGTTCGTCGATTTTTAATAGCGAAGAAGTGCCACCCACTCCTTCGTGCAATGGTGCGGCGTTCTGCAGCAAAGCCGCCAGAGCGCTCTCGCTATAGGCAGCTAGCTGGCTGGAGAGCTGCTGGTGGAGCTGTAAACGAGATGTTGTAGTCATAGGCGAGCTCTTGGGGTGATAAAGACCGTGATTCAACTGGGGCCGCTT
>CALRJJ020000667.1:0-3472 GCA_943367505.1 Flavobacterium psychrophilum
TTAAAAGTGCAAGACCTACACTGGGAAGATAGGCAATACGACTGCCAGACATGGAACTAGAGAGGCCCCAGACCTGAAAATTAGGTAGCATGGTGGCAAGCAAAAAAACTAAGGCAAAGTAGATAGGCTTTTGCTTGCTGGGCAATTTCTGATCGATTGTTGTGCCGATGATTACAAGCAATCCTGCCAGAGCATAGAGCAGGCGCAGAATTAGACGAAGAACATTGTTCTCGGCAAAAATTGCCTGATTGAAGGGATGCAAGAGTTGCCAGAGCGAACCGGAGGATACCCAGCGGGCGAAGAAATTTTCGTACAAGCGCTCGCCAATTGAGCCGACATAACCGCCAACGAGCTTGCCGATAGCAAGATAGCGCCAAACCAGATAGAAGGCAAAAACCATTAAATATGGTGCTGTCTCTTTGCTGGCTTGAACTATTTTTTGTTTTGCTGTTTGTGCTTGAGAAAGAGTAATTGAAAGAGCAAAAATAATCAGAGGTAGGCTGATGGCTGTTTCTTTTGAGAGCAGGCAGGCCAGGAAGGCGGCCAGTGAAAGAATTGTTTTGTCGTGTTTAGCAACGAAAAAATACAGACTGAGGAGCAAAAAGAAAGTACTGACCAAATCTGCCCGGGCTAGAATCCAGGCAACTGCTTCACTTTGAGTGGGAAATACAGCAAATAGTGCCGCTGCGCATGCGGCCATGAATAGGCGATCTCGCTCTTCACCTATTGTCAGCTTTTCTAATAACGTCTTGCTAAAGAGAAATAGCAAGAAGGCGTTTGTGGTATGCCAAATGAGATTGCTCAGGTGGTAGCCAAAGGCTTTCTCATGGTTGAAAAAATAGTCAATCATGAGGCTGACTTCGGTCAGTGGTCTAAAGAATAAGTAGAGAGAGCGCTCACCCACCCAGGGACCGGTAAAGTTAGAGAGAAACAGCTCAGGCTCGCCATTGAAAAGTCTATAGAGATAGGGCAAGTGCAAAAAGTCGTCGCAGTTGAAATAGACGCCTAGGGTATTACCAAAGCAGGCGAAAATAAGAAGGGCAAGCAGTAGCAGTGTTACTAGATTGACTGACGATTTTGCTAACAGATTTTACTTCTCAGCTGTATAGCCTTGTGAGCCATTCTTGTAGTTGAGTACAGCGGCCATTTTTGACATGTCCGAGAGGATGCGGCGCTCTTTGACACCCGATGTTTTTTGCTGCAGGTCAACGAGCATATCGCAGCTGTTGATAGCGCTTTCAATCGAGAACTCGGAGACTGCTAGATGGCCGTTTTCCAGTACTTTCTGATAGCGGCGAGCGATACCATCTTTGGGGCGAAGAGTGGAGCGGGTCATCTTCTCTTGACCGGCAATCAGTTCATAACCGCAGGCTAGAACTACAGTAGGGTCGGCGTCACCAGCGAATGGTCCTTTATCGAGTTGTACTTTGATGGCCTTGCCTTCGCCGTCAAAGTTCATTACCCGCAATACGCCGTTGTTATAGCAGACCATAACATCGCCGTTGGCTCCAATTGCAATGGTACCTAGCGGAGTTATGACCAGAGCGAGTTTAGATGGGCTCTTAACCGATACCAAAATGTCTCCCGATTTAAGATCGGCAGTGTAATTATTTGGTTTTGTGAATTGTGCACCTTCTCTGGCAAGCACTGTAATCCAGTCGAAAGTCTGATTGACGATGTCGCCTTTGGGAAACTGGCTGTCAGTAATCAACTGAATGCCGTTGAGGGCAAAGGCTGTGGGCGCGTCAATCACAAGCGATGTTGGATCATTCATTAGTTGGGGAGATGTGACGTCTGTTGGCACCACAACAGGCGGGCGGAAAGGCTGTGGTGGTGGCATGATGATTATTGGTGGTGGCGCCATTGGCTGAGGCGGTTGGTTGTAGTTCTGGCCACCGACTGAAAAGTGCGGATACCAGAAGGCAAGAGCAATAAACAAAGCTGCCATCAGAATCATTAGAGCATTGGCTCTGCCCGCAGCCGAGATTCTGTTTGGGGTCTCTTGAGAAGAATTTTTCACTGCTTAAACCTGCACCCCTGCTTATACGTCTAAATTGCTATCAAAGTGGTTAAGTATAGCCTGCTCAGAGCCTCAGCGCCAAGATTGGTCATATGTCATGTTGACAGGCTCTAATTTGTTTTTAGGGGGTTAAACTTAGATCTGATTGATATTCGATTACGGAGAGTTCATGTCTGATTTCGAAAAATTAGGAGTGTTCTACCTCGGTCATAAGCATGATTTAGACGGTGGTAGCGAGCTAACGGCTGAGCCCGTCTTATATGAATCGAAAGACCTTGTCACCCATGCGGTCTGCATCGGCATGACTGGCAGCGGCAAAACCGGTCTTTGTCTCGGCCTGCTAGAAGAAGCTGCCATTGACGGTATACCGATAATCGCCATTGATCCCAAGGGTGACATTGCTAATCTCTTGTTAACCTTCCCCGGCTTAAGTGGAAAAGATTTTGCTCCTTGGGTCAATCTTGACGACGCCCGCCGTCAAGGCCTTAGCGTTGAAGCGTTCGCCCAGAAGCAAGCTCAGTTATGGCAAGAAGGTCTAGCGAAATCTGGTCAGGACGGCGCTCGTATTGCCCGTTTGAAAGAATCTTGTGACTTTAATATTTATACGCCTGGCGCTAGCTCAGGTCTGGCCGTATCGATTTTGAATTCACTGAAGAAGCCCGACGACGAAACCATGGACGATGGTGATTTGTTGAGGGAGAGAGTGCAGTCTGCTGCCACTTGTATACTGGCCTTACTTGGCGTTAGTGGCGATGCGGGAGATTCTCTACGCAACCGTGACCATATTCTTATCTCGACGATTATTGCTGATTGCTGGAAAAATTCGAAAGACGTTGACCTTACCGATTTGATTCAGTTGATTCAGAAACCTCCCATGACCAGGGTGGGTGCTCTTGACATAGAGTCGTTCTATCCGGCAAAAGAGCGCTTCGATTTGTCGATCAGCCTGAACAATATTCTTGCCGCCCCTGGTTTCGATGCCTGGCTCAGTGGCGAGCCATTAGATATAGATAGTTTTCTTTGGAGTAAGAGCGGCAAACCCCGGGTTTCTATTTTTTCAATAGCTCACCTCGGGGATACCGAGCGGATGTTCTTTGTCACCCTTTTGCTCAATCAAGTGCTGACTTGGATGCGCAGCCAGTCAGGTACGACTAGTCTGCGAGCTGTTCTATACATGGATGAGATCTTCGGCTATTTTCCGCCAGTGGCTAATCCGCCTTGCAAAACCCCCTTGCTTACGCTACTGAAACAGGCTCGGGCCTTTGGTCTTGGTATTGTGCTTGCTACCCAGAACCCGGTTGATATCGACTATAAAGGCTTGTCTAATGCCGGCACCTGGTTTATTGGTCGGCTGCAAACCGAGCGCGACAAGATGCGTGTGTTAGAAGGATTGCAGTCAGCGGCTCAAGAAGCTGGTTCTAGTTCTGGTTCTAGTGCTTCTCTATCAGAGAC
>CALRJJ020000668.1:0-3460 GCA_943367505.1 Flavobacterium psychrophilum
AACCAGGCGTTGAAACTGGCGGAAGTGTTGTTCGGCTAAGATTTCGGTTGGTGCCATCATGGCTCCCTGGAAGCCATTCTCGATTGCCACCATCAAGGCAAGCAAAGCAACAATGGTTTTTCCTGAGCCCACATCGCCCTGTACTAGCCTGTGCATTGGTTTATTTGATGCAAGATCTCGAGCTATTTCTTGAAAAATTCGCTCTTGTGCTCCTGTCAATTTAAACGGCAATGATCCACGTAACTGCTCAACATAGCCATCAGGAGAGGAGGTATATTTGATCGAAAGAGCATCTTCTTGCGACTCATATTGATAGCGGCGATGAGCCATCTGCAGCTGGATGGCAAACAATTCGTCGAAGACTAACCGTCTTCGAGCCGCATCTTTGGTATCAGGATCTTCAGGGAAATGTATATGAGTAAAGGCCTCACTCATACCAATTAAGTTGTATGTTTCCTTCAGGTGCTCTGGCAGCAAATCAGCAATGCCAGTGCCATAAGTGGCAATGGCATTGTGAATGACGCTGCGCAAATGACGCAGTGATAAGCCTTCAGTCAGAGCATAGACTGGCACCAGTCTTCCGGCATGGATACTCTGTGGCACCCCCTCAAAGCCAGCTTCGCGATCTTCTTCAATATGACCGCTGCCTAGCTGCTCACCGCCAGCCAAGCTAAGAATTTCCACCTCGGCGTTCTTCAACTTAAATTTGTGCGAATAGTCGTCAATCTCAACCACACCAGACGCCAGCACCTGAGCGCCTTTAGGAAATTGGCCCTTGAGCCGCTCAAGTAGGTATTTGTTACCCTTACCACCGACAAAGCGAGTAACCAGTAGACTGCCGGTGCCATCAGAAATGACTACATTTAAAATCGACATATTGCCGCGCTTTGATTGATAAGCACCAACCGAGCGAATTGTACCGAAGATACTAACTTCTTCGCCCACTGTCAGGTCTTTGATAAACTCGCGATTTTGAAAATCGAGGTGCCGCCGCGGGTAGTGGCGCAACAATTGATCAACAGTTGTGATACCTAGATTAGAGAGCAAGAGCGCTAACTTGGGACCAACACCTTTGACAAATTGAACTGGAATTTCGGAAGGATGCTTGCCCACCAATTTCTGACCCGCTTGCTGATGGGCCAGACTAGTGACTGTGGCGCTTCCAGATGCGCTAGCCGATGATTTAGCGCCAGCCGCTTGGCCTTGGGGGGCTTTGCTAATTGGTTTACTGCCTGACTTACTGGTTGAATCACGATTCGAATTACTAGTTTTATTACTGGTTTTATTACTAGCTGAATTACCGGCGGCGGGCTTGCTTACTGCAGAACCAGAGGAAAAATCGCTAGAACGAAAAGAGCCCGGGGCCGCTGTACCGGGGCTGCGAGCGTAAGCACTGGGCTCACGAGCAGCATCAGAAGCAGACAGCGACTGGTCGTTTGGCACACCATCAACGTTGTCCCAGTAAGGAGCAATTAGTTCCTCGGCCCGACGAACAATTGAAATACGAGTAGAAACGTCAACATTAGGATACTGACGAAACAAACTGCGCACAGTCACCCAGATGGTGTCATAGGGGAAGCGTCGCACGAGGCGATCAGCCGTAGCCCTCATAAATTGAGAGAAGGTCGAGCGCTTACCTTGAAAATCGGCATAGCGCGCTTTCCGCTCCACGGCAATGGCGAGGCGCAAACCCTTAAGTTCAGCTTCTTTTGTAGGCCGAGTTCCGACTATATTCGCCACAGATTATTTGCCACAGATAACTTCTTGCCTCTGAAGCAAATTCTACTTCAGAAAGCAGCCAAGGTTACTGTAAGCGGTTGAGAATTAGCTTTGAAATCGCTTTGAGAGTAGCGAATACACCTAAGCCTTCAGAAGCAACGGCTTCGAAACTTGGTACGCCACGGATATTCATATCTTTTTCTAGGCGTTCAATCGGCATGGCATTGGCCAAGTCGCGCTTGTTGTATTGCAAGACCCAAGGAATGCTATCGAGGGTAAGGCCATATTCAGCCAAGTTCTCAACCATGTTCTGGAGAGACTCAACGTTGTCCTTAGCTCTCATGACATCAGAGTCGCCTACGAAAATAATGCCATCAACGCCGTTCAAAATAAGTTTACGGCTGGCGTTGTACTCAACTTGGCCGGGAACGGTGTAAAGAGAAAATCTAGTTTTAAAACCTTGGACGCTGCCCAGATCGAGGGGCAAGAAGTCAAAGAAGAGCGTTCTTTCAGTTTCGGTAGCGAGACTGATCAATTCGCCTCTAGTAGTAGGGGCCAGTTGGCTGTGGATATACTTCAAGTTCGTTGTCTTGCCACCAAGGCCGGTGCCATAATAAACGATTTTGCAGTTAATCTCTCGAGCTGCGTAGTTTACGAGTGCCATTACCTGTTTCCTGCTTCCCCTTGCCGTCTGGCTCGGTCAATTTGAGCCTTGGCTCTCTCATACCCATCAGCCACTTATTTTCAAGCGCCTTTGAGTAAACACTGAAATTTGATAAGACCTTACACAATACTGTACGAACAGAAGATACTAAATCATTACTAAAAAGTACCCTAAATCGGCAAACTAAACCAATCTTGTAAACCGGCTTTTGTGTAGTTCGAGTAAAGGATAGGACATAACTGATTGATCTTCATCGCTTGGCAACTTTGATTAATCAGTCTGATAACACTGTAGTACAGCGCTCTCACAGTAAGCCTATCATGATTTTTAGCGCAGGTAAGATCTCCGGCAACTATCTATAACAGAATGTACCCATTCATCCTGAACTATTACAAACTTAGCATTTGGAGGGTTGACCATATATTCAACGTGGTACAGGTGCTACAATTCCTCCTTTGCTTGTGTTCTTGAATCTACCGGGCCTCAAGGGGCTGTACGGCAGATTTCGCGACTGAATTAAGACGGGAATTATTTTATGGCTAAGCGTTGTGACGTATGCGGCAAAGGACCCCAGACCGGTGTTCAATACACCTTCTTGCGTTCGCACTGGAACCCGCACGGTAAGAGACGTTGGCTGCCAAACCTCCAACCTTTCAAGGCCTTGGTAGGCAAGACTGTTAAGCGCATGAAAGTGTGCACATCTTGCATCAAAGCCGGCAAAGTTAAGAGAGCAGTCTAACTACTCAGTATCCATTTGATTTAACTAGCTTTCCCTCGGGGGAGCTAGTTTTGTCTTGCTATATCTAGCGATTTAAAATCTCGGCTTAGCTCTCGCGTGCCAAATCTAACAAGCCTTCCTTCTCAACAAGATAGAGCTCGTTGCAGAACTGACAGCGACCTTCCGCCTGCCCGTCTTCTTCTGCCATAGAAATAATTTCGCTGCTGGGCAATACCTTCAGGGCCTCAACAAAACGCTCGCGTGAGCACTTGCAGACAAATGATAAGGGCTTCACATCGGTCAATGGCGTAATTTCAAAGCCGGTGAGGATACGCTGCAAAATTTCTTCGAGAGTCATG
>CALRJJ020000669.1:0-3454 GCA_943367505.1 Flavobacterium psychrophilum
GGGACGTCGCGCCCAAGTGATTAGCTCTGCCCGGCTCGATGAGATTTATTTGCCAGCCTCAGCACTCTTAGGGGCCGAAGGGGAGGGCGAACACATGTATCGCCTCGCTCTCACTCGCAATTACGCTTTGATTGCTGCTGGAATGGTCGGGGTCGCTCGTTGCGCCCTCGACCATGCACTTAAATATGCCAAAGAGAGATTTACTTTTGGCGTTGCTATTGCTCAACATCAAGCCATTAGCTTTATGTTGGCTGATATGGCGAAAGATATAGAGGCTGCGCGGCTGTTGGTGTATCAGGCCGCGCAGCTTGCCGATCAAGGTGTTGTTTCGACCAGCGAAGCTGTTTGTGCAAAAGCCTTTGCCCAAGAAATGGTGATGCGAGTCACCACCGATGCGGTGCAAATATATGGTGGCTACGGTTTCTCTCGCGAGTATCCTGTTGAGAAGCTAATGCGTGACGCTAAGGTTTATCAGCTCTTTGAGCATACTTCTGAAGGGCTTAAAGTTGAGATGGGCAGACACTTAGTTACTGCCGTCTAGTCATGGATGATTTGAATTTCGCCAAGGGCCAGCTACTTGGCGTCAAAGCGCCTCCGCTTTTCGAAAAAGAATATATCTATGAAGTAACCGGCGCTGGTGACAAAGTGATTCGCGCTAGTCTGCGCCATTCACCTAAGGTGAAGAAGCAATGGACGCACGAGCAATTTGAACTACTGCTTGAGCACGGCATTATCAGGCTAATTGACTAACTGAACTATTAAGTGATTTAGCGATTCTTTTTGTTCGATGACTTTTTCGTTTTCGACTTTTTGTTTGACGCTTTGGCACTGTCTGGTTTGACAGCATCACTAGTAGATTTCTTGCCAATGCCATCTAGGCCAAGTTTTGTCAAAATCGCTGCTAGTGGCGTGATGGCCTTATCGCTTTTCTTGACCAAGCCGCCATCGAGACTGATTTTCACTGCACAGAAAAACAGGGCGATACCAAGAGCAACAGAGACGAAGTTAAGGGACACCCAGCGCATATTGCTGTCTAAGGTGGTAGTGCGCTTTGAATGCTTAAATCTTGCCACCGTCATCAGGTCGTCAAGGCGCCGCGTGACGTCGGCCGGGCGGATACCCGAGCGCATGCCACCTGCCATTTTGCTGGCTTTCCCGCTGTCTTGGCCGTTTATCGGCCGCCCACAGACAACGCAGAACTTAATCCCGTAATTGAGTTTTGCGCCGCAGTAGGGACAGGAACCTGACATTGTGAAGGTATTTCCTAGCTTAATCTAGTTTGGATCGACTTATCTTACGCCAAGATGGTTAAGATGCACCGTCCTCGGTGTCACAATATCGATTGACCATCTCAGATATCGATGCCCTATCGTGTGCCAGTGTTTCTTGTTTGCCCACAAGTTCAATGGTTCTCGCTTTTAACTCTTCAATTTGTTGCTCAATAATTTTGATCTCCTCGGAAATCTCCGATTCAGTCAAATTTAGGGCTTCGGAAAGAGTACCGAATGCTCTCTCAAGCTCGCTAACCGCCATGCGAATCCTTTCTCCGTCTTTATCTCAGAACCAAAGTTATTCTACCCGTTATCGCAGTCTCTAACTCATATTGTCAGATTCCCGCTCCTTGCAAAAATACATCGACTGGGTCTTGGTCCACTGACTTAAGGTCGACACTTGAATTAATACCCGAATTCGCCGGGTCATTAATGTCTAAGGTAAGTTCTGGGCAAACTTTGTCTTTGAATTGTTCCAGTTCTTTGCCCTGTTGCTTGAGCTTGCCTTTGAGGTCTCTAACCGTGCACTCAAGTTCTGAAAGCTTGCTATGCAGCGACTTTATGGCCTGAGCCTCGATGTCAGGTACGTCTTCTTGAGGCTTTTCTGGTGCCACGCGCTCACCATTGCGGTATATAACCCGTCCAGGGACCCCTACGACTACAGAATTATCAGGCACATCTTTGAGCACAATGGAACGTGATGCTACCCGGACATTGTCGCCTACTGTAATTGCTCCCTGGATTTCGGCACCGCTGCCGACAATAACTCCTTTACCTAAGGTCGGGTGGCGCTTAGTGTCGCGAGACATAGCCCCCTGTCTGGCTGCGGCCCCGGCGCCCAAGGTGACACCCTGATATATGACACAGTCGTCGCCGACTTCCGCCGTCTCGCCGATAACCACGCCCATGCCGTGGTCTATGAAGACTCTTCGTCCGATTGTGGCACCGGGGTGAATTTCAATGCCGGTGAAGACTCGTCCAATATGGGACATTAACCGCCCAGGTGTGCGAAAACCCGCTTTCCATAGAGCATTGGCAATTTTATGGAAAAACAGGGCGTGAAAGCCTGGGTAGCACAAAATTACCTCAAGGCGGCTTCTTGCTGCTGGGTCTTTGGCTAGTATGTTGTCCAGGCTCTCTTTTAGATACATTGGCGAAAGGGAATCCTCGGGATCCTCTTGGCAACCGGCTTTTAGGCCTTAATGGCGTTTAGAACGCCTGTGCCGAGGGGATATATAAGTTGTAATTAGTTTGATTGATGGACAAACTGACTGCTGAAAGTAGAAACAAATTACCACTATTGCCGACTTTTTTGGCTTTTATCGTGGTTCCCCCATCGAACAACGACCAGAAAAATGAGAAATTTGTCTAAATTCTTGGCAACCGGTATAGACCCATAGGCGCAAGTTGATTATAGGTTTTTAAGTCAGTCGATGCCCCAAAATACATCAGCCAGCAGAGATAAGCCAGAGGACTCCAACAAGCCCTCGGTTGCGGCTGCCAATCCGTTGCTCGACTCACTGATGTCTACTCCCACCAAGCGTGCAGAAGTTAAAGCTAAAACTCCAAGCCTACTGGATACCGCTGGTGCTTTCACCGCCGGCGCTATCGACGCAGGTATTAGCACTGCCGCCATCGTCACGCGGCATGACTCGACTAAGGGTGGGACTGTTTCGAACGTCGCCCTCAATTTATATGATGTGGTCAAAGATCCAGTGCGCACAGCCACCGGCATCAAAGACCAGACTGTAAAGGCCTATCAGACTGTCAAGAGCGGAGATGTGCTAGGCATAGCTCACCTCAGCGGCGGCTTGGCCTTCACTTTGGGTACAGCCGGACTCGGTGGTGCTAACACTGTCGGTCGGGTCGGTGCTCGTACTGAAGCACTGGTGGGCGCCGAGCAAGCTTTGGGCCGAACTACAGTAGCCCAAGCTCTGGTTCGTGATGCCGGGGCTGTTTTGAAGACAGTTGGCAAAGATTCTATAGATGATCTCGCTCTGGCCGGAACAAAGCGTATTCCCGAAGGGTTGGTGCCCACGGTCGCTGAAAAAACCGTTAAGTCCAACACCATTCTTTCGACAGTTAAGCCGATTGGCGAGACTCTAAGATCAATTTTTAGCCCTGCGAACGAGTCATTGGCTGCACGCTTAGACCATAATTTTGGCAATACTCGTGCTTTTGCT
>CALRJJ020000670.1:0-3448 GCA_943367505.1 Flavobacterium psychrophilum
ATTATTGGGGCTTTATTGACCGCAGCGGAAAGCTAGCGATAGAGCCCAAGTTTCTCTCTGTCAGCGACTTTCACGAGGGTTTGGCAGCAGTTCAAATTAGCGTCAAAGAGGGAGAAGAGAGCGCTAGCGAAAAATGGGGCTTCATCGACAAATCGGGAAAGATGGCAATAGAAGCGCAATTCGACGAAGTACATGCCTTTTCCGAAGGTCTAGCCGCAGCCAGGCAAGGGAAATGGGGTTTCATTGACAAGAGTGGAAAATTTGTCATTGAGCCTCAATTCGATGACGTTGATCGCTTCAGCGAAGGCCTCGCACCAGCAGCGATAGGCACTCTAAGGTGGGGCTTCATCGACAGAAGTGGCCACTTTAAAATCGAGCCCAATTTCAAATCAGCCCAGCCATTTGCCGACAAGCGAGCCGCCGTTCTCTTTGGTGATGGCTCGAATTCATACACCTTTCACATGAGCGAAGACACCTATGACGTCAGAGGCGGGCAGTGGAACTATATCGATAAAGAGGGCAAGATTGTTATAGACAGCCGCTTCGATGCCGCTGGATTATTCAGCCAGGGTCTAGCACCAGCGGCTGTGGGTTCTATTCAAGGCACAAATCAACCCGACAAATGGGGCTTTATCAACCCTGATGGCTACCTCACTATCAAGCCTCAATTTAACGCTGTTCATGCCCCTTCAGAAGACTGTGCAGCGGTGCAGTTTGGCACTTGGAAGAAAATAGGCGAGGGCCATCAGTCTTGGATACCGGGCAAGTGGGGTTATATAAACCTCAAAGGCACAACCCTAATTGAGCCGCAATACCAAGGTGCAGAACGCTTTTCTGAAGGCTTAGCCAGCGTTCTTATCGATCAAAAATATGGCTACATCAACAAGAAAGGCAAAATGGTTATTGAACCTAAATACAGGGCGACAGGCGAATTCCATGAGCAACTTGCTCCGGTTCAGCCCTGAGCCACGGGTCACGGACCTTACTCAGTTAGCCCTGGCCTTTAACAGCAGCAAAACTCTGCACGGCATCACTACCCAAAAATCCAGCGCGCTCATGACTGACTTCTATCACTGTGGCAGCCGGTGGACAGAACAACCTGATATTGCTGCGCGGATCGGCACCCAGCCCCCGTGATATATGAATTTTGGTGCCAGCAACATCAAGCATGCCCGATGCGTTTTGGCGCGGTAATTCAGAATCGGTAATGATGGCTCCAAGACCAGGCAAGCGCACCTGACCACCATGGGTATGGCCACCAAAGGCCAAGTGCAATCCTGCCCGTGAGAGCATTTCTAGCTGCCTTGGCAAATGGAAAAGACCTAGTTTCAAAGCTCCTGCTGGTGCAGCCTGCATCAGTTTTTCTAATTCGGCTTCTTTGATACCAGGATAGTCAATGCCAGTGATAAATAGATTTTCGCTAGCAATATAGTGAGACTGGTTAACCAGTACCTTAAAACCACCGGCCTCTAGGGCAATACGATGTGGCTCGACATTGTTACGCTGTGCCGGATGGCGATGCTGGCGGAATATCCGCCCCAGAGTTTTGTTATAAATCGAATAATCATAATAATCATGATTGCCAAAAACAGCATAGGCACCCAAACGGGGCTGGCGCGAAAGCAATTTAGGACCGTATTTCAAGCCATCAAGAAATTCGAAAACATCACCAGTGAGCACGACCAAGTCATAGTCTTGATCAGTGATAGTGCGAATGAATTCAACTTTCTCATCATCATTGCCGGACAAATGCAAATCAGAAAGATGCAAAATTTTCAGAGATTGATGGCTGACAATAGCACTGCCAGTAGTATCAGACTTTGTCTGCACACCGATACGCTCAAGGCGATAGCGTCTAGTCTCAACTCTAGTGCCATAGTAAAAGAGCCCCAGACCCAAAGTGGCCAGAGAGAGACCAGCTAGACCAAGGTAGAGCTTGTAGCGCCCACTATTGTCAGCCTTAGACACTTTAGACAAACTCTTCCACCACGTGATAGCGATCCGAGGGTTTATTGCCAGGCACAGCAGTAGGGCGCGGTGCCGAATCAGGCGCAGTTAAGGTATTAGCCAACCAGCGGAAAGGAAAAGCAATACCCACCATAATTAGGCTGCTGACAAAGTCATAAAGCAGGGGATACCAGCTCATATTACGGGCATGCTGAAAGACCCAAGGCTGCCAGGCAAGAGATGCCCGATTGCCATCAAGCAGATAAGAAACAAGACAGCTGCCTAACAGATAAAAGATACCGGAGAGATGTACGACAATCAGGCCGGCAATAACCGACATCAGCTGACTGACACTGGTGCGCTTTCCGCGGGTAATCATTCCCACCACAGCGGAGGCCGGAATTAGGGCCAACAGGTAGCCGAAACCAGGCTCAAGATAGTAGCCAACACCGCCACCAGAGGCGAAGGCGTGGATGCCGAGAAATGGCCCCACAACTCCAAGGGCAATGAAGGTAGCGCAGGCGGCAGCACCAAGCAAAGGTCCTAGAACATAGCCAACAAAAACTGCAGCTGCAGCTAATGGCATATAGAAAGTTTTGCGCACGGGGTTTGTCGGAGCCTTGAGCAGCGGCACATAGGCTTCTACTTTGCTCTGATAACGCTCAGGCACGATGTTGAAGGCATAGCGAATTTGGTTCTCAGCAAAGCTAGTGAAATTGCGCTTAGTGGCAATAGGCACTTCAAACGAGGTAAAGGAAGCGAGGAAGAGTAAGAGCACTCCAAGCAAGGTGAGTACGATCTGGCCCAAAAGTGAGCGGCGTCTTGTGCGCGGCGATATATCCTGGGCAACTAAACGCAATTTTCCACCTCATCTGAACCGCTCTATTTTCGTTCGCCGCCTTATGACAAGTCAAGCCCTGCTATATCCAGAGCATGCATAGAAGTCATGTCTTTTTCGCAATACTTTCAGGTTTAAGCAAAATTTGTATCGGTCACAGTCAAAGCAGGCGGGATAAAGAGCTCGTCAAGAGACTCAGGACTGAAACTAAAACCTGGTATTAACGAACTAACATCTCTTTCTTTCACCCGTTTCTTAAATAAAGTGAGGAAATCTGGTGACGAGAGTCTATCAGTCCAGAGCACAAGAGCGTCTTCGCCATTATCTTGATAGTAATTGCGCCGCACACCAAGGCTACGGAAACTATATTTGCCATACAAACGTTGGGCTGACTCATTTGATACTCGTACTTCTAAGGTGATCCAGTCAGCTCCAACTTTGCGCGCTTGAATGATGTCGTTAACCAATAGACGCTCACCAACATGCAGGCGGCGGAAGTCTGGATGCACAGCCAGAGTAGTAATGTGAGCTTCTTCGCCAATCAACCAGAAACCGGAATAGCCCAAGATTCTTTTGTCCTGGCAATCGCGCGCAGCAAAATAGTGACCAGTAGAATTTGTTAGCTCATTAGTAAAAGATTGGCGCGACCAATGATGAGAGCCG
>CALRJJ020000671.1:0-3446 GCA_943367505.1 Flavobacterium psychrophilum
TGCGAGACAGATCCTCAAAACGCCACATATTGTAGAGCGCGTCATTTTCATGAGTCTCCGACAGAGCGCCAATGCACTTGTCACCCTTAAAATAGAGTCTGATTAGTAATGGTCTTCCACCGTAAAAATAGAGCCAATTGTTGTCTATATCATCAAATGGCGCTTTAATTTCACGATGCAGTAAAGCGACGCCACGACTTTCAGGTTGAGTCTTTTGAAAACACAGATCAGAGCCCATCTTAAATGCTGGCGATCCCAACCAATCTGTAATCTCCTTCTTTGTCAAACCACTTAGCAAATTGCATAAGTCCGAGCTGGTCTCTGCTTCCAAACGCCCAAATACTGACGCCCAAGTGTTTCGTTGCGAAGTTCGAACAGGAAGGTTTACCATCTTTCGATAGGCGGTTCTAGTCAATCTTGACTTACAAAAATTTTGACGAGAATGAAATACAGGATGTACAAGTTGTTCATCCGATACATCTTTTGCAGACACCGGCACGCACATGGTGATCGTGACGTTTGTGAGAATTAAAACCAAGGCTGCGACCATAGACATTAGGTTTACCAAGACTTTCAAAAGTGCCTATTGCCCCTGTGTCTTTGAAGCTTTTCGTCGAGTCCATCCAACTCTCATGGTGTGAGAAATGCGACCGTAGGCATGATCATTAACGATTGGTATCTCAACGCACGAGAAACGACCAGTACCGTAGATATAAACCGGATGATCCTCAGCATCTTTGGAGATAGTTTGTGGTTCGCCAAATAGCTCAAGAATCTCGGCGCGACTGCGACCTTCAGGATTCCCCATAGCAAATTTGAAGCGACCAATCTGCTTGATCGGCGGATCGCTGAGCTTTACTTGACCAGAAGCAATCTCATCGGGACGCATAGAAGCAAAACGAAAGATATTCCACTCACCCATTTCTAGCTGTTGAGCGCCAGATAGCAGGGCGCTGCCAATACACTTACTGCCATCAAAGACTAACCGAACAGGCACGCCTGAATGCCCGAAGTAATAGACCCAATTTTTCTTATACTTGTCGCTATCGCCCCAGACGAGAACCGGACCAGTTTTAACACTCGGCTCGCCTGCTATTTTGATAATTTCTGCATCGTCTAGCCCTATTACCCGATCACGGAATTGCAGAGCAGCTTCTGTTTCCGCTTTGCGGAAGCAATCCGAAGCACCGATATATTGAGATTCATAAAAATCTGTAGCGCCCGGATCATCATTCAACTCTTTGAATTTCTGATCACTAAGATAAACAGAACCAAGAGGTCGAAACTCGGCTGTGTCTAAAACTGAATGTTTCAATATTTCTGGTCTATAAGGTCCTCCCCTAGGACGCTCGTGTTTATATTCGCGTTCAACACTATGGCCAAAAACGGCCTTAGTACAATCAAAACCTCTGTAGGTCAGCTGCACCGGTATGCAATTAAATCCCACAGATACCTTGACGTTAGTTATGATTGCCGGGTCAAGATTGGTCGGGCGAAAAGTATTAAACTTACCGGCTAAGGCCAACTTACACATTGTCTCAGCCAAATCTATTTCAGCAGGTTCGTGCGCTAAATAATTGGCGTCATAACGTACGTCTGAAAACCAGAAATAGCCATCACCATAAAGTTTATCGAGATCAACGGCGTTCAAATCACCGTTGAAATGCTCCCCAGCTCTAGTTCCGAGAACTGGGTGAACAGAATAGTCCCGGGCCAGAACATTCCCAGAAGAAGAAGACGACGACGAATCAACACCTGCTGATTTTTCGTTCACGGACTTGCCCGCAATATCACTTTTCTGAGAACCTGAAGCATCCTTCTGGTTTTCAGAACGAGCCGAATTAGTAGGTACAACTGCACAAGAAAAAGCAAGAGTCACCGGCAATGAAGCTCGAAAGACCTGGCGAATCAATAGTGCGAAATTCAACATTGATAGCCACTCTCTAAGCTCTAGCCACCGATTGACAGTGTCAAACTTCTACTCTGTACCTAAATTCTACTCAGTAACAATGCGATGAATAGTCGAATAAGCCTCATGCTTACCAAACGAATTATTGATAGTGACAGTAATCATTTCGTCGCTTACATAGGCCTCTAAGTTATTAGTGCGGTCAAGACACTCGCCAATGCCTTCAACAAAACCGTCATCAAAGGCTATGCACTTAACGTTCTTCAAATGCTTCACTTTGTCCTGAATCTGTTTGTAAAACTGATCCATGTCGCGTTCAGTTTTGCGAAAAACAAAAAACTCGATGTTATCGCGCACTTTGGTAGCAATAGTATCGGCCTTCTTCGCTGATACGCTGCCGCAGTCAACCCAAAGAATAATGTCGCCGGCATCGTTGCGGGCAATGAGATCTGGCACAACATGCCAACCAGCATCTTCGTCAATGCGTGGGCGCTTTTTGATGAACATCAAATAGGCTAGAAGCTTCAAGGCAATGTGAGTACCAGCCTCATTATTGAAGGCACCTAGAACGAGCTTTTCTGTATAGTCTTGCTTGCTATCGTTAGCTTGAATGTTGAAAGAATATTTCATCAGCTATTGACGATTCATGCGAGCAAGGTTTTCTAGTTGAGCTATCTGAGCCGCTTCTTTTTGTGCTTCTTGAGTAAGAGAAAGCTTCTGGTACCCAGCAAGCAAAGCTTTGTGGGCCTCTATCCAACCAGGATACAATTCTGCCGCTTTCTTGAAACTCTCCACAGCATCTTTAGCATTGCCATTCTTAAGTTGACCTTCGCCTTGAGCCAGGTAGCCTGGGGCGTAATAAGGGTTAAGCTCAAGGGCGCGCTTACCAGCTTCAATGGCAGCAGTGTTATCGCCTTTAGCTAGAGCCACTTGAGCCAAGCAGAGATAAGCTGGATAGCACTTCTCATAAAGCGATAACGCCGTTTTCGCAGAAGCCTGGGCCTCATCTAATTTGCCGATAGACAATTCGATGCGGCCCTTTTCACAAAGCACACGGGCGGCAATGGCTGGGCTATCAGCTTTGCTAGCCTCAGCCAACGGTACTGCTGGTGTTATGGCAGCGAGAGCACCATTGAGATTACCCGAGAGCCTCAAGCAAGTGGCATCGTACAAAGCATAAGACAAGTTATCTTTGCGTTCATCCACCGGTATCTTATCTAGTTGAACTCGCGCAGCAGCACTCTTACTAGCATCTAGCAAAGCTTCAATTACGCCATAACGGAATGCCAGCCGTCTATCCTCGGGCAGACCATCAAGGGCCTTGGTGAGCACTTCGGCAGAGGCAGAATTGAGATCACGCAGCATTTTGCTCTTAGCCAGAAGCAACTCATCATCTTTGGTTGCACCCTTATCACGGTAGACCGCAATCAAGTTCTCAAACTGTGTGGCAGCGTCAGCGAATCTTCCTTCGTCATAGAGCAAGCAAGCCAACGAACGCATTACATCTAAGCGACTGGGCTCATCAGCTGAAGCACCG
>CALRJJ020000672.1:0-3439 GCA_943367505.1 Flavobacterium psychrophilum
GATCCACAGGCCCAGGCTCCGGCCTTCTGGATTGCCTGGAAAGCACCGGCACGAAGAGAGAAAGACTTCTACGCTCTTAACTTGTTGCAGACTATTCTTGCCACTGGCGAGTCATCAAGGCTCTACCAGCGCCTGGTCAAAGAAGATCAAGTGGCTTTGCAAGTTGACTGCTCTTATGATGAACGCCGAGGCCCATCACTTTTTGAGACTTTCGTAGTCTACAAGCCGGGTTCGACTCCTGAAAAAGTAAGAGAAATGGTTTTCCAAGAACTGGACAAAATCAAAACGGCAAAGGTGACCGACGTAGAATTGCAAAAAGCAAAAAACCAAATTTTGCGCCAGCTTTTCTCGTCTAACAGCCATTCTTCACTACAGAGATCTTTGGGAAGAGCTGAAATTCTGGCCGAGTATACGTCTTTCTTTGGAGACCCGGGTTTGGTCGACAAAGATGTCGAGGCCTATCTGAATGTCACCACAGATGACATTCAGCGCGTGGCTGGCAAAATGTTTAATCACGAAGGTTCCACCACTGTCGATGTGGTTCCGGCAAAGAAAAAGGAAAGCTAGAGTTAAAAATGAAATTGCAAGCACTAAAAACAAGACTCTTCAGCCTCACTGCCGTATCCCTTTTGCTCACCTCATCACTTTTGCCAGCCCTGGCTAAAGTAAAAATCGCACCGAAGACAAAGCCAACCACGAGCAGCGTCGTCGTACCAGAGCAGCCAGTGATACCAAAAGCCCAGAGCATCTCTCGCGCCCAGGTAACCAACACGGCTGTTGAAGCCTGGCGCAAAGATGCGCCAAAAATGTCAGCACCAAGGCCTTTTAACCTGCCAGAAATCACCAGCTACAAGCTAGAAAATGGCCTGGAAGTGCAATTGGTTGAAGACCATCGCTATCCCTTTATCTCAGCCACCATTGGGTTTAGGGACGGCTCAAGCAACGAACCCAAAGACATGCTGGGTCTAGCAGATATGACAGCAGACCTGCTAACAGAAGGCACCACCACCAGAAAAAGCAAAGAGATTGCCTCTGAAATTGACTTCATTGGCGGTGGATTGGCCGCGAGCACTGACTACGATTACACTATCTTGAGCGGTTCAGCTCTATCGCCATACACTGGCCGACTCTTTGATGTGCTCTCCGACGTGCTGCTGCATCCAAGTTTTCCCGAAAACGAATTGGCCCTAAAAAAGATCAATCAGATTCAGGCCCTCACTATTAAACGAGGAAATCCTGAATTTCTGGTAGAAGAGAGATTCAACAAAGTGCTGTTCGGCGAGCATCCCTATTCTGTAATAGCACCCACCGAAGAATCCCTCAACAAAATCACCAGAAAAGACATAGAGGCTTATCACAAGGCCCATTACCAGCCCAATCATTCAGTAATGGTTGTGGTTGGTGACTTTGATAAGAACAAAATGCGCGAGCTAATTGCCAGCAAATTTGGTGAGCAATGGAAGGCCTCAGATGTGCCAATGGCAGCTCAGCCGGAAATGCCAAAACAAAACGGTAGACGCATTTATCTAGTCGACCGCCCAGGTTCTGTGCAAACGGCTATTAAGGTAGGAAACGTTGGCGTAAAAAGAAGTGATCCTGATTACTTCGCCATGGTGGTAATGAATCAGATTCTTGGTGGTGCCGCTCACGCCAGACTGTTCCTTAATATTCGCGAAGCAAAAGGCTATACCTATGGTGCCTATAGTCGCATGTCTGCTCGCAAGCAACCTGGCACATTCTTTGCTGGTGCCAATGTGCGCACCGAGGTGACCAATCCATCGTTGCAAGAATTTCTCTATGAACTAGATCGCATGCGCACAACTAAAGTTACTGATGCCGAATTGAAGAGTGCGCAAAACTATCTAGCTGGTTCCTTCCAACTCGGTCTCGAGACACAAAGCGGACTGGCTCAGAGGCTGCTAGAAGCGAAGCTCTACGATCTTCCGGATGACTTCCTCAAAACCTATGCTGATAAAGTAACTGCAGTAAAAGTCGACGATGTCAGAGCAGCAGCCCGCAAACTAATTGACTCAAACAATCTGGTTGTGGCGGCGGTAGGCGATGCCAAGAAAATAAAAAATGACCTGGAATTGTTCGGACCTGTAACCGTATACGATGCACAGGGAAAACTAAGCTCAATATCAGACGAAAAGAAAAGTCAGTAAGCAACAGTAAGTAAATATATAGGATAGAGTAATGGCAAAGAGAGCATTAATAGTAGTAGACATTCAAAACGACTATTTCCCTGGTGGCAAATGGCCCCTTGTCGGCATGGAAGCGGCGGCCGACAACGCCGCCCAACTTATTGCAAGTGCCCGAAAAAATGGCGAGCTAGTAGTTCATGTTCGCCACGAGTTTCCCACTGCCGAAGCCCCTTTCTTCGCCCCTGGCTCTCAAGGCGCTCAAATACACTCTAAAGTACAAAACATATCTGGGGAGCATGTGGTGGTAAAAAACCACATCAACTCATTTAGAAATACAGATCTAGCAGAAGTATTGGACAAAAACAGCATTGACGAAGTGGTCATTTGTGGCGCCATGAGTCACATGTGCATCGATGCTGTTAGTCGCGCTGCTAATGATTTTGGCTACGACGTTATCGTTGTACATGATGCCTGTGCTACCAGAGACCTTGAATTTAATGGCAAAACAATTGCCGCAGCTGAAGTTCACAGCGCCTACATGTCAGCTCTACAATTTGGCTATGCCAAAGTAGTTTCTACCGCTGAGCTTGCAGCATCACTTCAATTAACTACATAGACCTAGATCGCAGAGTTCGATCTACTGTCTTTGATTCATAAGAGCATAATGCTGGATAACGGCGGTTTGTGTTCTTGGCTTTGCTGAGAACCGCTGAAAAGGCGAACTTTTTTAGTCAGCCAACCGGGCATGCGATCAGCCGATTGTGCCAGTTCACGGATGCCTTCAGGACTAAGATTGCTCAAGGCACTGGCCACAACTGAGTTATCACAATTTTTCTCTCCGACAAACCAGAGTGCGCTTATAATTTCACCGACTGGAGAATCACCAAGTGTAATCTTTCTAGGGGAGTAGCTCTTTAAAGTGATCTCTCGCTTCATTGATTGGAATACGCTGCTGACACCATATACGCTGAAAAGCTGCTGAGCTTGAGCAGGAGCGACTAGGCCAAGCCTGCTTGCGATGTCGAGGCCGTGAATAGCAATTTTCTTTTTGAAGACTTGCGCTTTGAACTTTGCCACCGCTAGTGGTTCAAAGTTTTGCTCGTTTGTTCGCAATGTAAAAAGTCCCCAAGCTATGCGGGTAAGGTAGCCACATTTGACCAACCGATATAGAGCCTGATCAATAGCCTCTCTTGTGCCAAGATTGAGTACTTGCTGAGTGGAAAACCATTCACCAGAAGACAGGTTAGAGATGAAGTTTAGAATATCGCCATGACAGCTCATGATTGCACCTCATA
>CALRJJ020000673.1:0-3430 GCA_943367505.1 Flavobacterium psychrophilum
GGAGAGCTAGGCAAAATTTGGCAGCAAGGTTTGTTCGGCATTTTCTAAATCTTTCTACCACTTACCAATCACAAAGGAGAACACATCATGTTCCTATACGTAATGGGTGCTTCGGTGGTTTTGGCTGTTGCCATTGCCGTCGTTGCCCACTTCCGCAGCAAGGCCGCTTCGGCCCCTCCCGCAGACAGCGACGTCGACACTGAAGAGTTCGATGGCACGGTCGGCGAAGAGTTTCCCAATCCCACGAGCCCGCGCGCTGACCTGATCGAGCTCACCGACGAGAACTTCGAAGCTGAAATGGCGAAGAGCGATCTTCCCATCGTCGTCGAATTCTTCGCCGACTGGTGCTCCGCTTGTCGTACCCAGGGTCCGCTGATGGAGCAGGCTGCCGCCAAGTTTGCCGGCAAGGCTCGCTTCTTCAAGGTCGACCACGACAAGTTCAACTCGCTTCTGACCCAGGCCAATGTCGAGAAGATTCCCACCACGTTCTTCGTCAACCCGAAGACTCGCACCCAGATCGTCCATGTGGGCGTTCTCAAGGTCGACGCCGTGGGCGAGAAGCTCGACCAGCTGGCTACCAACAGCGACCAGGGCATCACGGTCGGTCCCGACAGCGCGCACATGTTCTTGCTGGACGCCACCGCCAACTAAGCCACGCGAAAACCAAGTTTTCGTTATCGGCTCAAGCCAAGCAACTGGTGTTCAACAACCAAGAAAACGACCCATAAGGCGAAAGGTACCGGCGTTCGCGCTGATACTTTTCGCTCTTATGGACTCGTTTTTTTGGTGACTGTTTTACTATATGTTTTAATACATAACAAAATCAGCAAAAGCTACAAGCCATACCTAGGGTTTACTCCACTTGACCACTCGGTCCTCAAAAGTTACGATGGCTGCACATTCTAATCAGCACTTTTACTAGTCCAAAATCATCACCAATAAAGACCGAGCTGACGTTTTCAGCTTGGCTTGGCCTTTGCTTACCGAAACAAATAAAACGGCCATTGCAGGTGCTCCCCCACGCCACGCAGGAAAGATCATGACCAGCGCAAATTTCACCATCGGCAAATTCAGAGAAAGTAATGTCTACCTCTATCACCCAGTAATAGACCTATTGCTGGTCTGTGGCGGCTGGCTTCTAGCTTTAGCTGGCATCAATTACCTTTTTACAGCGGCATCAGCCAACGCAGTCAATAGCGCCGTAAACTTCACAAGCGACAATGGAGCCACTTTCGACCTGGTAAAAATAATAGTGCTAATTGGCACATATGCGCTCTCACAGCCGCATTCAGCCGCAACACTGTTCAGGCTCTACGGAGAAAAATCACAAAGAGAAAATCACAAATTCGTAGCGTACTTACTGCCACTTTTGCTCAGCTGCTTACTATTACTGGCGCTAAGGTTTCCAATCTTAGCAAGACTAGAAGCCACACTCTACATTGTTTTTGCCATTCATCACATTATTGCGCAATGCTACGGAATCACACTGATGTACTGCGTCAGAGCGAAAATGCGGCTCAGTAGTTTCGAGCGCTACTTGCTCAAAGGAATAGTCGGGGCAACCACTACAGCAGCGGTTTGCCAGCAGCTCTCAAGCGACTGGCCAACTCACAAATTTCTTGACTCAACCCTCTTTCAATTTCCGTTTCTCAGCGCACCGCTTATAGTGCTTCTACAACTTGCTATCGCTCTAATGCTTGCAGCAATGATAGTTTTACAAATTCACCGTTTTGGAAAGCATGAGATAGTGATGCCAGCTCCGGCTGTTGTTACCATGCTCACCGCTATAGCACTACTAACCATTTGGAATGGCGCCAATGACTTTATTTGGATATTCGTGCCGGCATTCTTCCATGGCAGCCAATATTTAGCAGTCTCAATGTCTTCTTTCCTCAAACAAGAAGAGGCCGAGTTGGCAGTGGACCACCTATCACGGTCAGCCAAATTCGAATTTATTATCACCCGCTGGGCTGAGCTTTTTGTTGTCGGTCTGCTTCTATTCATCGCCATACCAAAACTACTATCGCTCACAGGTGCGCCATTTCAAACGAGTGTGGCCTTGGTATTTTTTGCCATTAGCCTGCACCACTTCGCCGCCGACTCATGTATCTGGAAATTAAGGGACGCCAATGTCAAAAAGACACTCACATAAGGGAGAAAAAAAATGAGTAGATCAAATTCGAGATTGCTACCAGCCCAAGTAAAACTATTTCTAGGACTATTTCTAGGAGCATTGCTTGCCCTATCGACGGTCACAATTGCAGAGGCTAACGGAGTTAACACAGCCGGTACAGTAAGGGTTAACAACATGCTCCAGCTGCAAACGATGCTAAATATTGGCGCCTATGCAATATCAGCAATTGGCACAGCAGTGGGCTCTGCCATCATAATCACCTGCCTTAGAAACATAACTATCCCCCATGGAAAACGATGCTTCAGAGTAGCCTTGGGCGCTCTGCTGCTGCTTGGCTCAGCATCTTCCCCCGCCATACTCAGTTTTATGATAGTCTCTGCCCGAGACGCGAGCTGTGCCAGCTTGTTCTAAGCAACAATCATCAAGCCAATTGGATCAAAGGTGCCGAATAAAACTTGAGCAATATTGCTACTATTAGCGCATGATTTTCGCAATCGACAATTTAGTTATTAGACCCTATCGCTCCAGTGACGCAGACTCACTAAGCCATCATGCCAACGACCGCGACGTCTGGTTAAATTTGCGCGATCGTTTTCCCTATCCTTACACCAACAAAGACGCTCGAGAATGGGTTGAGTTGGCTAACCGGCTACAACCAGTGACTAACTTTGCCATTGTCGTTGACGAAAAATGCGTAGGCGGCATCGGTCTCGCAATTAATCAGGATGTCCACAGAAAAAGCGCTGAATTAGGCTATTGGCTGGGCAAAGAGTATTGGGGCCAAGGGCTTATGACCAAAATCTTGCCTCCAATGACCGACTATTTTTTTGCCCATCACGATCTCGTTCGCATCTATGCCATGGTATTTGACTGGAACCCCGCCTCAGCAAAAGTACTAGAAAAAGCGGGCTATGAGTTTGAAGGACGCTTGAAGAAATCAGCTCTCAAAGACGGAAAATTTTGCGATCAGTTAATTTACGCCAAAATTATATAGCTATACCAAGTCCATCCGACCCAAATTAAAAAAGCAAGCGAAGATGACTAGTAACAAGTAAATGCAAAAGCTAACGACTGGCACCATCATCGACAACAAGTACTGTGTGCTGGATTTTCTTGGCATTGGCGGCATGGGTATTGTCTACAAAGTAGAACAACTCTCACTGAAAACGATTCGGGCCCTAAAAATTATAGATACAGACAAGCTGAGCGACGACTCCTGGCGGCGCTTTGAGCTTGAAGCAAGAGCAGCATCAACTTTTGAACACACCAATGTGATCAAAGTCTATGACTACGGGC
>CALRJJ020000674.1:0-3426 GCA_943367505.1 Flavobacterium psychrophilum
TTATTGAAGAGAAAAAAAACAATATTTACCTCTACACAAAGGGATTCAGTGGAGGAGATCAATTAACACTTTTAGAAGCCTGCGAGACGTTTCTTGAGATTGATGGCCACCGACGTGAACCCTTTGAAATTAAAGCTTTGCTACTCGATGCCGACTTAAGAGGAGCAGACAGGAGGAGAGACCGGCTAGCAGCAGACATCGCTATCCGTCTCGATATCAAGCTAATTTGGCAGGAACCATGCCATGAAGCTTTTCTTCTTCGCCACCTTGAAGGCTGCAGCAATCTTAGACCAGCCTCAAAATCAGCAGCAATGACTAGGCTAGTGACTGAATTCCCTAGCTACGAGAAAGGCCTTAACGCCAGAAGACTAGGGATCATTGGGCACACAGAGGTTCTTCGGGCGGCTCAAGTAGAGATTGCCCTAAGCGACTTTCTGACATCAGTTGGCGTGATTGGCTAGACCGCGTAAACAGACGAACAGCTTCTCCTGGGCCGCAACGACAGCAATCACTGCAGAATAGAAAAAGCTATCTCATTTAGAACAATAAATTGACGCAGAAATTTATAGTATCAATTCGCACCATCAATCGCTTTCCACGCCGCACCCAACTCGGCAACAGTTTGGTAGCGCTTGTCTGGATCACGCTCTAAACAGCGCTGCACAATGGCCTCAAGTTCATCCGAGAACTTAACATCCTTGGCTATAGAACCCATGAGCGGAGGCTTGTCCCGCAACTTCTTCAACATAGTCTCCATGGCATCCCTGCCTCTCAGTGGTGCTGTGCCAGTAAGAATCTCAAAGACCATACAACCCAGCGAATAGACTTCCGAGCGGCAATCAGCTTCCTCACCATTGCACTGCTCGGGGCTCATATAGAGCGGGCTACCAAAAATTTCACCTGGCTGAGTCAAAGTCTGTAGCAGAGCCGCGACTTCTTCGTTGGGCTTGTCGTTGGCCCAATCCATCGATTGCAACACTGCCACACTGGTGGGACAAAGCAACCCAGTGGTGGCACAAGATTTGGCGATACCGAAGTCGACGATCTTAACTTGTGGTGGCACAGTGCCTGCAATCAACATGATATTGCTTGGCTTGATATCGCGGTGCACGATGTTTGACTCATGGGCATAACTCAGCCCTGCGCATACCTGCGAAAATATCGGAGCAAATTTTTCAATCGACAGCCGCCCACTGGCTTCTATCATGTCGTCCAAATTCTCGCCCTGAAGATATTCCATCACCATGTATGGCTCAGATGCTTCAGTCAGTCCAAAATCAAAAACTTCAACAATGTTGGGATGCTGCAGACTGCTGGCCAATTGGGCCTCGCGCTCGAAGCGCATGACATTGGCGCTGTCGGCCTTGAGGTGCCTGTGCATAACCTTAACTGCATAGGTTGTCTTAGACTCGCGCTCAACAGCCCGAAATACTGTTCCCATGCCGCCCACACCAAGCTGGTTGAGCAGCTTATAGCGCTCAGACAGATTCTTCAATTTAGCGCCAGTATTGCCGTCTAGTGTCGATTCGGCCCCCTCGGGTACCGTCAATAGCTTCTTGGTGCTCTCTGTATTTTCAATCATGGGTTATAGACTCTTCTGCGAACTTGCCAGACAGTTCATTATTCCCTGGAATTAGAACCCCCACGGGCCACTTGACAATCTTAAGCAATCCTAATGGTAATAAGACTGGCCGCTGGGTACTTCTATGATGGAATGACTTGCGTTCTGCAGCTCCCCACGAGGCCCTATTACTAATGAAGCAAATTCTTGGAATTGCGCTTTTCTCAGCACTGCTAATCTTCGTCATCGGCCGTGGCGGCGGGGAAAGCAAGAGAGCGCTGGTTAATAGCTGTGATGTAATTGCCTTCGCCAACCTGCTGCGAATGGACCTCCCGGCCGCTAACGCCTGCTCAGTCGGCGGCAGCAACGTTCACTACGCCACAATCAACCTGGCGAGCGGTTCTGACATAAAGGGGCACATGCCCAAAAACCTGGCCATCAAATATCGCTATACCTGAAGCCAACCTTCTTACCACCCCGGGCGGGTGTTAGTGATGCTTAAGAAAGTAAACAACCAATACGTGTTGGCCCACAGGTATTTCGGCCTGCTACAGCTAGAAGACGACCACGCCTTTTGGCCTACGGGCGACAATATGAGCCAAGTCGAATCCAAAAGCTCTTGGGAGATTTTCAAAGACATCGATAGAGTGGTAGACTCAATCGCGTCCAAGTAAAGTCATTACCTAGGGGAATATTATGAAGATCGTTGTGGCAATTGATGGCGAAGAAAGCGCCAAAAGCGCTCTCGATGAGATTGCAGCGCAAAAATATAGCAGCGAAACCCAAATTCACCTTGTACACGTTATCGTTCCAGGTTTTGCCGATGTCTCAACCCCCGGAATTCCCGATACTGTCGCTATAGAAAGAGCAGAAGAGAAGGGCGTTCTCGAGCAAATGGCCAAAGACCTCAAAGCCAAGCTCAATATCGATGCTACCGCTGAAATTCTTGAAGGCGAAGTAGCCCAGGCGATTGCCAGCGCGTGCAAGAAGTACGGTGCCGACGAAGCCATTGTTCCCAGTCATGCCCGCCATGGTTTCAGCCGCTTGTGGTTCGGCAGTATTGCTGATGAAATCGTTGATGCTGCACCCTGTACAGTTGTCGTTCTAAAAATGTCCGAAAGCAAGGCTTAAATACGATTAAGCGAGCCCTGCCCGCACTAAAATGAAGCAGCCGACGTCCCACCCGACGTCGGCTTTGTTTTCTTTCGTAATCTGAATCTACCCTGCGGTTTACCCTGAAGTTTTATCCGCCTTTACCGTCTTATTTGCCAATTTGGCCACTGCCATAATCGGTGAGTCTAGATTAAAGGAGCGCTGACTATGTCTCGCCAATGGATTTTCGGTGGTGTCACAATCGCAGTAATAGGCTCGCTATTTCTCAATAGAAGTTATGCCAGCCCGCAAGGCGACGGGCTCGCCCTCGCCAATCTACCTAAAGCAGAAAAAGGCACGGCGGAGCAAATAACTATGCACAAAAGTCAGGCTACACCCGATGTACTCGGTGGCAAAGACCGTTACTTGACCTACGTTAGTACTGACAAACCTATTTATAGGGCTGGCGAAAATGTCTATGTGCGGGGCATCTTATTGAGCGCCAATGGTCACAAACCAATTTCAGACACCCAGGGTGTCAATGCCACCATAGAAGTTACCGGACCAAAAGGTGATGTGGTGGCACGGGGCAACGTTAGCACCCAAGATAGCAGTTGGGGCTTTAGCTGGAAGGTTCCGGAAGGTCAGGCCGGCGGACAGTATCTACTCAAGGCGACCTATCCTTGGAATGGTCATGCACCAGCTGAAAGAAAATTCGATATTAGAGCCTACCGCGCACCACGGCTGAAATCGCAAATTACATTCTTGCGCGA
>CALRJJ020000675.1:0-3413 GCA_943367505.1 Flavobacterium psychrophilum
CATCAAACAATTCTATGGCCTGGCGGAAATATTCAAAAGCTGGCGCAAGCTGGCCACCTGCAGCTTTAAGCTTGCCTAAATTACCAAGATAAATGCGCTCACCAAGACGATCATTTATAGAGCGACTGAGGGTCAGGGCCTCGCTATAGAACTGATCAGCCCTCTCAAAGTCAGAGAGTTCCTTGTAGCAATCGCCAAGACTATCAAGGTGAGCAGCCGCAGTAGCTTGATCATCAAGCTCCCGGGCAACAAACAAGGCCTTTTCTAATAGCTCAATGGCCTCTTCGCACTTATTTAAGCGCGCCAAAGAGACACCCTGATTACCTAGCCAGATGCCCTCACGACGACGGTCCTGAACCTTAGCAGCGAGAATCTGCGCTTCTTTATATAGAGCTAGGGCTTGCTCAAAACTTGATTGCTCAAAGCGAATATTGCCTTCTGAGCCACGGCAAATCGACATAGTCAGAGTATCTTCAATCATCTCGGCTTCTAAGTATGCTCGCCGATAGTAACTAATCGCCTGTTCAAACTGACCGAGTTCGCTCAGGGCTAAACCAAGGCTACCCAGCCAGACACTCTTCTCACCTGACTCGGTGTGCGCAGCCAGCTCTAGAGCTGTATTAAACCAATCAGTGGCGGCCTCTAGATGACAGCGAGTCATAGTCACCGACCCTAAATTACCAGCGGCAAGCTCCATCGATGGTCGATCTTGCAAAAATGATGCCGTATTGTAGGCCAGTTCAAATTGCCCCTGGGCCGCAGTGAAATCGCCATTAGCAGTCAACTGTTCTGCCAGAAAGAGCCGCGCCTGAAGCTCACATTCAAGCATATTGGTCTGACGACATAACTCTATGGCCTGATTAAGATGACCAATAGACGAAATATGCTCACCCATCATGCGTTCTGTTTGGCCAAGATAAGTCAGCACTACTGCTTGCGATTTTTCCGCGTAAGCCGTCTTGGCGCTTAGCTCAAGAGCCTTCAGCAAAAGCACTTTAGCCTCGCTCGAATCTCCATGCACGAGCTTGTCATAGGCAAAAGTCGATAACTCTTCAATTTCTTTGAGAGTAGCTTCACTGGCAACATGTCGGCCGCGACGTTTTTTCTCGCGGTGTGGGTCAGTCATCGAAACCTCGACAGAAGTGCTTGGCATAACAGCCAACAGGTAGACCTATTGTACTTGTTCAAATATATATCCACGAAAGGATTTTTCTGGACAGAGCAAAAGCAAAAAGAGGCGCAGAGCACCTCTTTAATTGATTGCGAGTGTTCAGCAGCTTAGAGGGCTGGTGAGTGATAGGTGCCATAAGTGGCAACATAAGGAGCGGCTGCCACTGGAGCGACTTTCTTCACTGCAGCAGCGATTTTAGGAGCAACTCTGCGGCTGGCCTTGTAGGTCATTGGCGCATAAGACTTGAAAGCAGCGCTACTGGTTGTGGTTTTGCCAGCAGCGGAACCAGCAGCTAAATAGGTATGGAAACCAGAAGGCTGGAGATTGCCGCCGCGTCCATGGGCCACAGGAGTCTGACCTTGACGCCACGAGCCGAAGTAACTAGGGGTCATGGCTGGTTGAGAACGACCAGCATGGCTAACAGCAGTGGCTGGTGCAGTTTTGGCCGTACTGCCCATCAATTGCTTCAGTGAGGCTTCAGGAATAAGACTGAGCGGGAATGGAGCAGGGCCAGCGCTGCCGCTGGGAGCTTGGGAGCGTTGGCTAGCAGCAAAGTCTTGAGCCAGGCTGGCCATTTCAGCATCATTGTCAGTACTGGAATTAGCGTTGCCAGCAGCGCGGGCCATTTGAGTCCACTCTGCTTCACTAGGAGCATTTTGATTTCTGGCTGGTTGAGCGTTGACATTAGCCACGGCTTGCTGAGCGCAAGGGAAACCAACTTGACCAGGGGTCGCAGGTGATTGACCAGGCAAGGAACGAGCGGCATGTTTACGCTGGAAACCAGCAACCAAGTCAGCAGCTTGACGCATGCGGCTGCGATTGGCACTGTTCTGAGTTGCTTGTGAAGGTTGAGCGTAGGCAGTATTGCCATAGCCCGAATCATAAGAGTTATTGGTTTGTGACGCAAAAGTAGACTCATTGATTGAGCCGGACAAGCTAGAACTAGTTGTGGCCTGCGCACTATTGTCTAGTTGCGGTATCTGAGCTTGCAATTGCGAACGGCTAGGCAACTTACGACCAGGAACGAAAGGCCGCAGCTTAGTGGCGCCAGCAACCGGTGTCATGGCCAGGCGTGAATTAACAGCTTGGGGCTCAGAGAAACTAGCTGAGCTGAGACTGCGTCTAATGGGAAGGCGCTTGGAGGCAAGCACAGGGGCCGATTGAAAATCACCAGACAGCGAACGGGCTGTGGCTTTGTCACCGACAGCGGCCTTAAGGAAGCTGGCAGTTCCGCTCATATTGTCACTAGCCATCGCCTGGGGGGCGAGCACTAGAGGAATCGAAGCTGCAACGTTGACGCCTACTAGAAATGCATGGGATTTCATCTGTTACCTGTTCCGCCAAAGAAAAGTGTTTGCCAAGGACATTGCCTACTGCCCTAGTCTATGAAATGGCTCAGAACATGTCACTGGGAAGAATACGCAAGGGCAAACGACAAATGGCCATTTGACTTAAGCCAGTGGGAGAATTCCCATGAACTAGAAGATTAAATAGTTGGTCTAATCCCAGACTAGACGGTAGCCCACACCACGCACGGTAAGAATATGCTTGGGTTGGCTAGGATTAGCCTCTAGTTTTTCCCGCAAATATCTAATGTGCACATCCACGGTACGGCTCTCGCCAAGGAAATCAGAGCCCCAGACTTGAGCAAATAGCTGATCACGGGAGAATACGCGGTTTGGCTGCCTGGCCATGGCAAAGAGCAATTCAAATTCTTTGAAGGTCAGCTCGATTGGCTTGTCGCCGACAAGGACAGTACGGCTATCGGTGTCGATGAAAAGATCACCCAGGCGAATGCCCTTGGTTACTTCTTGTACCTGCGGTGCTTCACGCAAATGCGCCTTGACCCGAGCTACCAGCTCACGCAAGCGCACAGGCTTAGCGATATAGTCGTTAGCACCGAGCTCTAGACCGACGACCGTGTCAATTTCAGAGGTACGAGCGGTCAACATTAAAATCGGAGTGCGCTTATCAAAAGCCCTGACCCGGCGGCACACTTCGTAACCATCGAGCCCTGGCATCATTAAATCGAGAATAACCAAATCTGGCTTTTCATGCTCAAACAGCTGAATGGCCTTGATGCCATCATGGGCAAGCAGCGTAGCAAAGCCTTCCTGATTCAGAACATACTGAATACTGGTGGCGATATCTACTTCATCATCAACTATTAGCAGTTTCTTCAAGGGACAATTCTTCGAGGGGGACAACAGGGAAATTGTTGGAGCCTTCATAGTATCATCGT
>CALRJJ020000676.1:0-3410 GCA_943367505.1 Flavobacterium psychrophilum
CAGGTCGCCCGCGCTAAAGCTATGCCGTCTAAGGCACCATGAGAGCCGTCAAACTTTTTCAGACCAGTGAACTTGCTAAGCGAAGCAATGCTCTTATTGGTCAAATTGCGAGCATGATGAATAATCACTTCGTCTATGCCAGGAATGGCAGCACAAGCCTCTAGTATGGCATCACTATCTGAATGTTCGAGCAACTGCACAGCGGCAATATCACCGCCACGAAAGCGCTTGAGATACTGCGGATACTTGCCAATAATGCGCGACGGCTGGAACAGTAGCCAGTCGGTGGGGCCATAGTGCAAGTGACCTTTCGCCTTTTCAGTCTTGCTTTTATTGGTGGTCCAGTTGTAAGAGTGGATTTTGCCAATGAGAACATCTGTCGGAAAGTCAAAATCGGCCAGCCAGCCATTCTTGACCTGGTGCACAACACCAAAAGGTTTGGTTGATTTAAAGGAATCTGTAGGCTCTTTATCTTCCTCTGGATCAAGTTTCCGCTTATCTTTATCGCCCCGCGATTGGGCATTCCCAGCGGCAGCGGTGCCGGAGTTGACTGAGGCATTATTAGCAGGACCAGCAGAAGAATTAACAGCAGAGCTAGAAGCAGAACCAGCAGCAGAGCCAGCGCCAGAATTAACTCCAACCGCACCACCACTAGCACCGGCTCCCTTTCCCGAATTGGCATTCAACAAGCCTGACTTAGGGGCGGAACCACTTACCGCCGCCACTGTGGTCGGATGCTCAGAATTAGCTTGATTGCCAGCCGATTTTATCGCTATAAAGGCGGCAGCCGAGGCAATGGCAGCAGCCACTGAAACGCCCAAAAGAACTACCTGGGCCTTGGGCAGCGAAGAACCAGTAGACACCATGGTCAAGGCACGTCCACTCTCTTTTAGCACCGTTTGCGAACCAGTATCGGCCCCCACAGCTAGATCTGCTGCAGCTTCATAGTCGACGCCAGAATCAGACTCTGAATCAGACTCTGAATCACCTCCACCCGCCACCCAGACTTCACCTGCTAGCGACTGTTCACCATCAAATTGTGAATCTGAATCAGGATCTTGTGCCTGACTTTGCATAGTCCTACGGCCGAGACTTAGATCTTGGCTGTGAACAACGCCACTCGACAAAGAGGGTAGTGGATTGCCGAAATGAATGGCTGTAAGGTCAGCTACAACCTCTTGCATATTCTGATAGCGCAAATTCGGGTCTTTTGCCATCATGCGCTCTAGAACCTGCTGTACAACAGCAGGGAACTCAACGCCATCACCACTAGAATTGAGCTCCGGTACCGGTGCATTCTGATGCAAAAGCATGATATCCACAGCTGAATTGGCCTTAAACGGCAAATCTCCGGTCAAGGCTTCGAAGAAACTGACTCCCAGTGAGTAGACATCACTGCGCGCATCAACGGTCTGCCCCAGACCCTGCTCAGGGCTCATATAAAACGGACTGCCGAAAACCTCTCCAGCACTGGTTAAATGCTGCTGGGCAATCTCACTGTCAGCGGTCAACTTGGCGATACCGAAATCAACAATTTTGACCGTGGCGCCACTGGCATCTGGCTGTTTAAGCAACATAACATTGCCAGGCTTAATGTCGCGGTGAATAATTCCTTTGCCGTGGGCATAGCCAATGCCACTAGCTGCTTGCGAAAACACTGAAAGGGCTCGGGCAAGAGGAAGAGGGTCGTTGTCGCGCAACTCTTCCATTAGGCTCGTACCGACCAGAAGATCCATCACATAGAAAGGCTGTTCAACTCGTCCGGGCACCTTATGCACGGCAAAATTGTGAATAGTGATGATGTTCGGATGAAACATTTTAGCAATCGACTGCGCTTCAATCTGAAAGCGCAACCACGCTGTTTCAGTAATCTGATCGGTGCTTAAAGTCTTGAGGGCATATTCTTTAGGCAAGCCCACATGGCGCACGTGATAGACAAAGCCCATGGCGCCGCGACCAATATAATCGATAACCTCGTAGGTATTACCGACGATATCACCTGGAGCAAAATCAGCACCAACCGGATTTACCATGGGTTTACTTCTGACATCCCTCAGGTCTAAAGAAGTTTTGGTCTAGTTTTAGTATATCGTGGCCCAAGCCTATCTCTATTCCACTTCTACACCGGGCAGCCCTGCCTTAAACTTATCCCGCAATTTGACAAGAGTTTTTGGGGTTCCCATCCTCAATGTCTTAAGCGCTTTAAACTGACGCAAAATTGGGATAGCTTCCTCCACCAACCCACAGTCACGTAGCTCAATAGTCTCAAGTTTAGGCAACTTAGTGAGAACTTTGAGTTCGTTCAGTGTAATTGGGTCATCTTTAAATATCAATTCTCGCAAGCTTGTAAGCCCAGAAATTGCTTTATAGTCCAGGTAAGTAAGGCTAGTCTCGGGTAACTCCAATACTTCCAGATTTTTGCTATCTTTCAATTTAATCAACATAGGGGTGATATTGCGAGCGCGACCAAACCTGAACTTCTCGATTTTAGCCCAGCAGTTAGTGCGCGCCAAAGTGGCACCACTTATAGTGCTATAGTAGCCGTCAAATTCCTCTAAATCAGTGAACTTATTGAGTGAAGGAATGCACTTATTGGTCAAATTCTCAGTGCGGTGCAGCTCTAAGTAATTGATGCCTGGAATAATAGTACAGGCCTCTAGTATCTGATCGCTATCAGAATTCGCATTCAAGCGTATACCTTCTAGCAAGCCGGAGCCAAAGCGCTTTAGATACTGGGGATACTTTGCAATGATGCGCGATGGAATAAAGCCCAGCCACTCCCCTTTATCACAGGTCAGACGGCCTTTAGCAGGAAGAGTAAGATACTCTCCAGTATCCCAGTTATAAGAATAAATGTACCCAATTAGCACGTCAGTAGGAAAGTTGAAAGTAACAATCCTTCGACCTTTTACCTGACGCACAGTGGCAAAGGGAGTAGTTTCCTTCAGCGACTCACCCGGCTCTTTATCTTCTTCTGGATCAATTTTAGGTTTATCTTTCTCATCCTCTGAATTAGAGCTTGAGCTAGCATTAGGCACTGTCGAACCAGCACTGGCAAGAGCTCCAGACTGGGAGCGCAAAGGCAACTTTGGGGCCAAGGCCGGAGGCAAAGAAGAAGAAGAAGAAGAAGAAGAAGATGATGATGAGAAGTGACTGCTGGCCGATTTGATAGCCAGAAAAGCTAAAACCGAGATAACTGCAGCAGCCATAGAGAGCCCCAAAAACAGCATCTGAGCGGTAGGCCGCGACGGCCGAGTTGACACTATCGGCAAGACATGTTCACTCTCCGCTAGAACTGGCTGAGAATCACTATCAGCTTCGACGGACAGCTCTGCCTCAGCCTCGTGCTCAAACCCACTGGAAGAAGAAGGAGAAGAAGAAGATTTTGATGTTAAAGAAGGAAGCGGTTT
>CALRJJ020000677.1:0-3410 GCA_943367505.1 Flavobacterium psychrophilum
GCTCTAATATGGCTGTTTGGATCAGAGCCATGGGGGCTAGTTCCCGCTGGGTAAGAAACTGACCACCCTCGCTTACTACCATCCATTCTCGGTCATACTTGAAGCCGCGATTTTCTAGTTTTGCGCTGTTCAAAGATATTCCAGCCAAACTTTTGACAGGATAAATTGTCAGAGAAGTTATTGTCAGTGCAGTGCTGCTCATGGCTGCGTTTCCTCAATTGCTTGTTCTAAATAATCTTTTTCGCTGGTGTATATCACTGAGGCTGCATCTATTGTAGGGCTGATCGCCTGATTTTGAGCCATTGTTTCGCGCTCTGAGAGCTTTGCTTCTAAAGCTTGATCTGGTTTTCTTAGCTTTTCGGCTAGTTTGTATCTCTCAGCATTGCGCATGGTTATTCCGGCATTGACCCAATGAAGATAGGCCCAGCGTAGCAGAGGGATGAGAACAAAGAGTGTGCCGTAGGTTGCTAGTATGTCTGCTTGCCAACTGTAGACATGTACCAGGCGATGAGCTGTGAAAGCTAGCCACCAAGTGCCAGCCAGGTTGAGTGTAGCGATGGCCAGTACTGGTCTGCTCTGTTCTTTTGAAAGCTCCGAGAAAGGTATTTCGTACTCTATTAAGGCTTGCGGGAGAAAGTTTGGTAGCACTATATTTGGCACTGCGGAAGGTCCAGCGCTAACTTGCAGCGAAGGAACAAGATAGATGATTGAGCCTGTTTCACTTACTTCGGGTCGGCCATCAAAGCGGCAGAGTACTGGTAAAACAAAATCTTCGCTATTGTCTTTTGTGGAAATTTCCCTGAGCATAAATGGTGCTAGCTGTTCTGCTGTGACGGCACCTTTATTGTCATGAATCAGTTGGGCGATGAGACGCCATTGTTTTTCTTCAATGTCAGTATTGGGGCTCTTGTCACCAAAGAGAAATGAGAAGCAATTGATCAAAAAATTGTCGTTTTTGATTTGCTCAACGGTGGTGCTTAGGGGTTGACCTGGCAGTCGTTTTGCTCTGTTTGGTTGCCACAAGATAAGGTCGCGCAAAATCAGGAAATCTAGAAACGGTTGCTTTTTGTTTTTCTTTTCTGTGCCAAAAGTAGTAACGAAAATTGTCAGCATCACTGCAAAAATCACCACTGCCAGAGAGGCCAGGAGTATTAAACCGAAAGAAATTTTGACTATGAAAAAACAAATTTCGAACAACAGTCTGCCTGCTTTTTCGGCAAACGCCCGCAAACCAGTGGCCAGATAGTTGTTTTGAAAGCCCGGGTTAAATTGATAGGCAACAAAGCCGAGCTTTGATACTTCGAGGTGGCCGCCTACGTCTGAGGCCACTTCGTTGAGCAAACGGTTGCTGTCGTTGAGTGAAAGCCCGGTCTTAGTTGCTACATCAGCAGCGCTTACTCTGCGGCCAAGCTGGTTGATGGCGCGAATTACTATTTGCTTATCGTCAGCAGGCTTGCTCAAGTTTTGGCTCTTAGTGACTGGCGGTAAGGGCTCCCAAGGCTTGAATGATGGCGATCACAGCGCACATTAATGACTCGCCAGCTACCGCACCAGAGGCCACAGGCACTACATATAAATCAGCGCTTTTCTTTGAAGCCCAGCGCCAGATCATGGCAATTAGAGCACCTAAGAAGAAGGCAAAAGCATTGCTAAATGGCATTACCCACGACAGACCCAGGCCCATGGCTGATGGTACGTATGGTTTCCATTTCTTGTTAGCAAACTTATCGAGCAGTGCCAAAGCGATACCGATTAGACCAGCAATGAGCATGCCCCAGCGCGCAGTCACCGGAACTGTCTCAATGCCTTGACTGAGAGCCAGAGCAACTGATTTCCAGATGTTCACTGATGGCGGTTCAAAGGCTTCGAGGGCGGCTTTGTTTGGCACCATTAGGTACCAGGCCGGCACCACTGCTGCTACGCCAAAGAAGACCCCAGCAAGCTGCGCTTGAAATTGTTTTCTAGCATTGGCGCCAAGCAGGTATCCGCTCTTGAGGTCGGTGAGCAAATCGGCTGAGCTTGAGGCAATGTTGGCAGTGACCGAGGCGGCCATAAGGTTGGTAACGATATTCTTTGGTGCCATTACTGCCACGGTTAGCTGAGTAATTTTGCACATGGCGCTCATTGGTGTTACGTCTGTTTCACCGGTGGCACGGCAGGCGACTAAGCCCAAAAAGAAGCTCATCACAATGGTCATTATTCCAACCAGAGGAGAGATGGAAAAAGCTAAATATTGCAGCGCTATGCTGGCGATAGCCAGTGGAACGATGCCCCAAACAAGCCATTTTAGCGGCACTTCAATGTCGGCTAGAGGGTCTATATTTACTGTGCTTGCCCCTTTCTTCACCTGCACTATATTCAGTGAGCGCAGAATAGTTTTCCATTCAAGGGCAAAAGCAGTGAGTCCGCTTGTTACCATGATGGCTGTGCCGCTCCACAGTGCCCATTCTTTTATGATGGCTTTAGGGGCGCTGATTTCGTGGGCGTTGAGTGCCTGGGGGCCGAAGAATAAATAGAGTACTAAGGAGCCAACCAACATAGAAAGTGATACACGCATGCCAACGAGCATTCCTGCTCCAAGCAAGAGTAAGCTGGGCTCCCAACCAAAGCCTGGTGTATCTTTGAGATTGACCCCGAGGCTGCGACCGCCAAAAGGAATTAGCTCTGGGATTTTTAGATTAGCTTTGATCTGCCAGGCAAAATCACCTTTACCAAGAAAACCCACGGCGGCTCCTGCCACCAGTGCCGCCACTAGCGAATAGGCTTGGGTCACGGCTTCTTTACACTGACCATGCAGGCTCTTCAATGTTTCTGCCGCGGCTATGCCAGAGGGAAATGGCAGTTGTTCGACGTTGATCATCTGTCGCTTCATTGGTACTGCAAGAAACACACCCATCATGGCTGAGACAAATGTCCATGGTAGTAAGGTTGTCCATGGTTGGTGTTCGCCAGTGATTAATAGCAGAGCACCAAAAGCAATGCCGACGGTGGCACCAGTAGAGTAGCCTGCGGCCGAAGCCGTTGACTGCATGCAGTTATTTTCTAGTATGGTCATATCAGATACTTTTGGGAAAGCTATTCTGATGCCGCGCCAAATAACAAAAGAGAGTACGCAGGCTGTGATTGCTACACCAAAGGCCCAACCGACTTTGAGCATGGTATACAAATTTGAAATCGACATCAGCATGCCGAGTGCGCCGCCCATGAGCACTGCACGCAAAGTAAACTGCGGCACAGTGTCGCCTTGATAGACAGTTCTGAGCCAGAGCTGGTCAGTGCTCTCGCCAGGAATTTCAGGTTCGAGGGTGATACTGCCGTGATCTAGGGGCGATGACTTTTCTTCCATCTTGTTTGTTTTCTACTTTTGTTTTGCTTTTCTTGTTCTTTTAATATTTTCGGGTCGTCTAACT
>CALRJJ020000678.1:0-3393 GCA_943367505.1 Flavobacterium psychrophilum
TCGTCGAACCGAGAGCTAATGAGGCCATTTGCCTTGCCTTCAAGCAAAGCCTCCTCTAGAGCTTTAGCATGCAGAAGTTCTTTGACCTGACTGCCTGATTCCGAGTTCTTCGCATCCAAAACAAGTTTTCTGAACTTATCGGGGTTAGTATCCAAATGGCCCTCGCCAATATGAACGGCCCAGCTCTCACTGCTGCTATAGCCAGCGTAGGGGCGCAGCAGTTGCGGTTTCTTTCCATCAAGCTGCTCCAACGCTAAAGCGCTATCGTACAAATCTCTATACTTGCTATTTTGCTCAAGAAGATGACTCCACTCATGTCTAACTGTGCCTCGAAGATGAAAATCTTGCATATTTTCGAAAACTGGATAGAAAGTCAATTGTCCGAGACTACTATCTGCATCAGCGGCACTTGCAAATTTCGCACCGTGATTCGCCTCCCAAAAGCGTATAGTGTTACCTGCATCATGAGCGCTTGGCCGGTTATCGAGGATGACTTTTTTAACCAGTTGGCTATCAGGAAGTTCACCAAGGATAGAGTCAATCTGCGCGGGCTTGGCATTAAGATACACGGTCTTACTATCCCAGAAACCTCGATCTTCAAATTTTCGCACTCCTACAGCGGCTTCAACCGGAAGAAAAAGGCTGGTGCCTTTGTTAGAAGCTGATATCTCAAGAAACAGACGCTGTTCAGTAGACAGAACCTTCTCAGGGTAATGCAGAGAACTCAAGTCACCTTTCGAATTCATTATGCCATCCTTAAGGAATTTATCTTTGAGCTCTTGAGGGTTAAGATCCTTATACTCTGGCTTTAAAGACGCTCTACCAATGACAGCAATTTTTTCACCCTCTTTGAGAGTTATTTCGCCATCGTGAGTCAAAATCTGCGGCGGCTTGTCTTTACGCAAAGTCACCATGTATAAGTCTTGCTCCGACAAACCAGTTACATGCAAAGCACCAGGTTTGGTGCCGACAGTAAAGCCAAGTTCCACACTTTTCTCTGCGGCCTTGAAGCCCACGGTAAAAACAACCCCAGCGCCAGCACCGGTAAGAGTTCCGACTGCGGTGCGCTCAACCATTCGCCGCAAATTATGCTCGATACTTTCGTTTGCATTCCACTGAGAAACTGCAGAGACAAGCTCTCCTGACGCCCCAGCGATAGCGCCAACACCGGCTGTGAGACCAATCTCACTAGCCATAGCAGACGAATACGGCTTCACTGATTGGGCAGCCTTAAGGAGAGCTTGTTCCACCGTATCACGACTGCCTGTGATAATTCGGGTACCGCCGTTAGCCATCTGTTCGCTAACATCAGCTCTTGCAACCTTGCCGGCCAGAGATTTGAACGCATCTTCTGGTATTGACGTTTTTCCATGAGCGATGGCATTGCTGTATAAGTCCTTCAACGTTTGCCTGACGGTTTCCTCACCTCCATCATTAAGCAATACTGAGCTTCTTCGGCCCAAGCCCTTGTCTAAAATCCGGAGAAACTCATCTGCCGTTGCACTAGCAGCCTTATCACCAATCTTAAAAACCTTTGCCAGATGTTCAGGGCCAATCAGAGAGAGAGAGGCATTTGTAAATCCACTGGCCGAGTCTGCGATTACCCGCTGCTTATTGTTCAAATCATAGTCTTTAGAACCAAGCAGTAGTTCATTGCCTGCCACCTTTGCAGTAGCTCCACCTACACCAACCAGCCCTATCAAAAGCGGCGACGCTGTTCCACCACTGCCTACCGTTGCCACCAGTGACCCCAGAACAATAGCTCCATCAGTTGCTACGGCAGCTGCTTCCTGTTTCTTTTCGTGCCAGGCAGCCAGTGTTTCTCTTGAGGTCTGATAAAGCTGTTCCGATTTTTTGATGTCATTCGTGTGGGCCTCATCGGCAACCTGTGAGTTTTCTTTTTCCATTGCTCGGCGAAACTGGTCGGCGCTCTCAACGGCTGTATATTTGATACCAAAATCTACATTTCCTAGCAACCCAGACTCATTTCTGTGGCGTTCTCGCGCCAAAACCTGAAGACGCTCGCTCTCATTTTTCTGAGCAGGTAAGAGCATCGACTCAAAGGCAGCCTGTTGCTCCTTGGGGACTTTTAGAAGAATATTGGTCAAAGGTTCATGATACTTCTCAGCATATGCCTGAGCGAACTTGCCGCGCTCCTCTATGCTGAGCTTGGCGAGAATCTCTTTGGTCTCTTGCAGCTCTTTTTGGTTAAGCGGTTGACTAGAAACTGCCACTGCCCTTAAGCCCTCCAGTGGCGTAATTTGGCCAGTTTGCGAAAAGTATCTTACTATCTCGGCTTCCTTTTTTTCGCTAAAGCGACCAAACACTTTGGCTTGCAGCTCTCTCTCTTCGGCAGTTGTGGGATTAGAACTGAGCAGCGACTTTCTTTCAGATTCACTTGCTTTGCTTATGAAATACAGTGCCTCAAGATTTCGTTCAACCAGGTTCAGCCTATCAGCTAGTTTCAAACTGCCGCTGCCGTCAAACAAGCTCTTCGCAAGCGGCTTGTAGACTTGTTCAAAATTACTTGCACCAGCTTCATCATAGTAAACCCTTCCCGAGCGAAAAATGGCCAGACGCAACTCACGGTCCAGAATCTGCTTTGTTGTCTTGTCCACCTCACTCACTGGCGACTTGAGCCGATTTAGTGCACTCGGCTCACTTTTCGTAAAGCCCTCTATTCTCTCCACGACTTTATCGAGGCCTTCTTGATTGAGACCAGAGAGTTGAACTGCCTCCAAAGCCGTCAGCTTCGGCGCTCGTCCTTGCTGCACTTCCCCAAGAAGGCGAATGGCTATATCAGCACTCTCCTTATCGTTGCCAAATGTTTTTGCTACCTCGCTATCAAGCAGCTTACTGTAGCCTTGGTCTTGCCTATAGCGATTGCGCTCGGTGTCGCTCATAGAAAGTATTTCGCTGATAGCAGTTCCCTTTCCTTTGCTCGATACGCCTCCAACTCTCAGCTGCTCCAAATGCTCGGCAGTATCTAATCCAAAAGCTTTCGACTCTTCGTAGGTTTTGGCTTGTAGTTTGCGGTCAATAATGAGCTTGACTTTCTCAAACTCATCACTAGAGAGAAAAGTCTTGAGATTAGCTTCTAGAGCAGGCCGGAACGACTTGTCTTTCTGCAAGTTCTCGAAATCATCCTTGCTTAATTGCTTGTCGACAAGTGCGTAAACGGTAGCATTGTCATGCCCAGAGCCCATGCCAAGAAATCCCTCATTGTGAGTTTGCGCTAACTTCGAAATTAGATTATTGTCGCCATACAAGACCTGCGCCTCGAAGGCGCCAGCTTGGCGCGGATTAAAACTATAAATCAGAGAATTATGAAGCTTCTGATAGCCCTCAATCGCGCTGATATCGGCTGCTGGAGTATTGGCATCACATTGGAAA
>CALRJJ020000679.1:0-3386 GCA_943367505.1 Flavobacterium psychrophilum
GAATTTGGAAATTTAGACATGCTGAGGCTCGGCTGGCAATTGTGCCATTGCCAGTGGTGGCTATAGGCTGTTGTGTTTTTTTTAGATCAGGGTTGCAGCTCGATTTCGCCGGGCCGCCATGTCTTGTTGAACCATGGCTCTAGCGGACCATACAAGCGCAGGATCATGAACCAACCCTTACCTGGAATCGTCTGCACCCAATTGTTTTCTTTTCCTGCCGGTGCTTTGGGGCCGAAGTAGACATCCACCGAGCCATCGGCATTGATCTTGAGCCCCTTATTCTGGCTACTTACACTCGGCGCCTGCTGGTCTGTCTGCACCATGGAGCGGGTCTGGTTATCGTAGACGATTACCGACCAGAAATCTTTTACAGGAATGTTCGGCGGTAGGTGCAGCTTGTAGTTCTTACCACCATCAAAGTGGTTACCCTTCGCATCTTGCACTGACCAGGGGTATTGCGATCCCCTACCCACCATCTTCTCCTCCATGGCAGGCGTGACGCCAGTGGCAAAGTAATAGTAGAAAGCGGCACCGTCTAGGTTGCTTACACCGGGCGCCGCCTCGAATTTATAGCCACCGAAGAACGGCAAGCGCCAGGCGCTGTTCGGATAGAAATAAGCCTCTTTTGAGCGAATCTTGAAAGCAATGGTCCGCGCAGTGACTGCGCCGATATTCGCGGCGTCAGTCAGGATCTTCTTCATCCGTTCATCGGGATTGAATGGTTGCCCTTTGACGATGCCTATTGAGGCGAATAGTCCTAGCGTGGTGGGATCAGAGCCCTCCGCTGGCTCTTCTTGGATCACTTGGTTCAGAAGACTCCAGAAAGAGTAGTCACCCGGCGCGACGAAGTTCGATGGAATTCCAGAACCGTTGACGAATTTCATTGGCGGCGGGCTAGCTGCCTCGGCCAAGCGATAGATTCGCAGGTTCTTTTTGACTGATTCCACTCCTGGTTTGGTTGAACCGTCGACAACGAAGGCGCGAAATACGAGCCAATTACCGAAGGTGCTAGGCCGCACGACGTTATACCCCGGCGGGATTTCGCCCTTGAACCCAGGCGGCAGCAGGAGGTACTTGCCTCCTTCACCCTTATCGGCTCCGGTGATGCCAACATCGGCCACCCACTTGTACCAGAAGTCGTTGACCAAACCCAGTACCTTGGGCGGAATCTCGACTACTAATGGTCCCTTGCTGGTATCGACCCAGATGAAGTTGTAAATCGTGTTGTCGTTCGCCGTCAGCTCAACAGTCCTGGGATCGACCAGATTCTCCCAGATTATGTTGGTCTGGTTATCGGGTCCGCATTTGCGTATTGATTCGCGCATACCCGCCTGGTTTACGATTGGCAGCGCCAAGAGATAGGCTTGCAGTGCTCGCGAACGATCTAGGTTGTTGTAGATCTTGTCAACGGTATCGGCCGACGGGTAGCCATAGTTTAGATTCAGTGTCCCGATCGACGAGTCGATCTTGTCAGGGACCGCTACGCCTGGTGCGAAAGGTGTCGTCATCTTGAAATTCTGTGCGGAGGCGCTCGTGGCGAACGCGCTGGCTAAAATCGCACCAAGCAGTGCGTGTCTTCTCATGTTCTCGTCTCCTTCTGCGCCGCAGTCGCTCGTCATACCAAGATTTCTGGCTCAATATGGTACCGCATCTCTCAATCCGGTTACCACCATAGAGATGTCAGCAAAACTCCACCCCCAGAAAGACTTCCAATCTTGCTAGGGGAATGTCATATCTACGTCTAGGCATACGGTCAAGGATATCGGCTAAGATAATGCCATGTTTCAACCGCGTATTATTCACAAGGGCCTCGCTCTGGCATTGATTCCGCTAGCGTTCAACGTCATTTGGATCGCGCTACTTTCTTCATCTCTTTTGCGCGCCGAAGCTCTTATGGCACGTGAGCACAGTCAAACCACAATTCTGACGCATATCAACAAAGCAACAGGCTTGATCTTTAGTTCGTTCGGTCAGTTGGCCAGTTTCGCTTCTAACGGAAGTGAAGTTCACCGGGTAAAGGCAGAAGAACTCAACGACCAAGCCCGCAAAGAAATAATCTCCCTTAGCCAGTTGGCTGAAGGAGATAGCAAATTGCTAAACTTGCTGCACGAGCTGACTGCGACAATTGACGAAGATAGTCATGCTCTGGAAACTTTAAAGGTTCAGCCAGAAGAAGCCAACGTACTTTCGCGAGTCAAGCGACTAAGAAATTTAGTCAGACAAGGTGGACTTAAGAACACCATCTTAATGTCAATCATGAACGACAAGCAAGCAGAACTAGAGCTAATCAGGCGCAGCGAGGAAGAAGCAGCGGCATATGCGCACGCGGTAGTAGTAGCAGGACTAATCTCAAACTTTGTTTTGGCTCTAGTGCTGATTCTTTTGATCGTAAAAGATGTAACAAGCAGATTGCGCATACTTGTAGAGAATGCTCACTTGCTACCGAAAAACACAAAGTTAATTCGCCAGGTCGGCGGTCATGATGAATTGAGCGAACTCGACGAAGAAATTCATGCTGCCAGTCGCCAGTTGATTGAATCGGCGGAACATCGCCGCGGGCTTATGCAAATGATGGCACACGATTTAAGAAGCCCGCTGGCGGCATCTATGGTATCACTTGAGATTTTGCAGCAAAATCAAAAAGAACTTACTGCTGCTGGGGAGAAGCAGATTAGGTTAATCGGCAACAATCTAAAGACCTCAGTAGAACTCATCAATGACTTGCTTCTACTAGAGAGTCTTGAAGTAGGACATTTGGCTCTAGATTGTGGACCGGAAAATTTGCGCGAGCTAGTTGACGCTGCGACCCTCACTGTTAGCAGTTTAGCCATGCTCAAGAACATTGAAATCAAAAACGAAGTTAGCAAAGAATACGCAAACATAGATCGCAATCGCATACTGCAAGTAGTAACTAATCTACTTTCGAATGCCATAAAGTTTTCGCCATCACGAGGGTTGATTCGAGTAGTAAGCGCAAAGCATGAGGGTGAAATTGAGATAACTGTTATGGATGGCGGTCGTGGCCTTGCGCCGGAAGAAAAGGCCAATTTGTTTCAGAAATTCCACCAGACCAGTGAAGGTAAAAAGGCTGGCGGCTCTGGTTTGGGTCTAGCCATATCAAAACTCATTGTTGAATCACATGGTGGCACAATTGGTGTCAATAGCGAGCCCGGAGAAGGCTCAGAATTTTGGTTTTCAGTTCCAATCGAGCGGCCTTCTGACTATTGATCTGATTCAACCACATAACCTGAGCCTACTACAGTTTTTATAAAATCCTTCTGGTCTATTTTAGAAAGCTTATTTCTCAGATTGCCTATCCAAACTTTGACCGTTTCAGCTGAAGCGTCAGTATCGGAAGGCCATATCGCATTGAACAACCGCTGGCC
>CALRJJ020000680.1:0-3385 GCA_943367505.1 Flavobacterium psychrophilum
GAATTGCTAGTCTTTGGCGATTCGGGCGCCAGAGTTCTTGTATTTCCCACATCATGCGGTAGATTCTACGACTGGGAAAATCGCGAGATGATTAAAACTCTCGAGCACCACATCGAACAAGGCAAGCTTCAAATATTTTGCCTCGATAGTGTAGACACAGAAAGCTGGTGGAACACCCAATTGAGCCCCAGCGAGAAAGGGGCTCGCCATCTTGATTATCACCAGTATGTGATTGATGAAGTTCTGCCATTCACAGAGCAAATGAACAACAACGATTTTGTCATAGCACTAGGTGCCAGTATGGGCGCCTATCACGCCATGAACATGACATTTCGCTTTCCCCAAAGCTTCAACAAATGCGTGGCCATGAGCGGACCTTACGACTTCGCACAAATGAGTGCGCCCTATAACATATTCAACTGGATTCACGACTGCGACCATGAAAGCGTTCTCGAATGCAATCCGGTGCCACTAATTAAAGCCGCATCGCAAGAGCATCTCGACAAACTGAAAAAGGTCGAATTGATTTTTCCGATCGGGCAGACAGACCCGCTTCATGATAGCAATGTGATGTTGTCTCAAATTCTGACAGAAAGAGATGTGCCCCACTCATTCCATCCGTGGGACGGGTTTGCGCATGACTGGCCACACTGGAAAGACATGCTATTGCTTTATCTTGACGACGCTCGGAAAGAGATTTCATAGTGCCGCCTAGACCGACAATCAAAAATCTTCCACAAATATTCGCTGCACTGCTGCTCAAGAAAACATGCGCAAAATAATAGTAACCGAATTCATTACCCTCGACGGAGTAATCGAGGCGCCAGGTGGCAATGAAACGCCGCATCCGCACGCTGGTTGGCAATTCGCATACGACTCGCCACAAGCCGGACAGTACAAAATTAATGAGCTTTCGAAGGTGGATGCCTTACTCTTAGGCAAAACCACCTACGAAGGGTTCGCAGCTTACTGGCCGGGCCAGACCGACAATGCATTCGCCGACCCAATTAACAGCTTGCCTAAATATGTCGTATCCCGAAGCTTGAGAAATGCAGAATGGAACAACAGTCATATTCTTCGCAACGTCGAAACCGCAGTCGCAAATCTAAAGCAGTCAGATGGTGGTGATATCCTCGTCTACGGCAGCGCCACTCTGGTCAAGGCTCTGCTTCATCACGACCTCATCGACGAGCTATGCCTGATGGTATACCCTCTGGCAATCGGCGGAGGACTGAGGCTCTTCGATGACAATCGAGAATTGAAGAAATTCGTACTCAAAGATTCGCGCGCAACTGCCGAAGGCATTCTCATTCTCGAATATCAAGTGATCAGGGCCCCAAGACTATAAAGTGGCAGGATCAATTTCAAATTTTCTGGCCTGCGATAAAAAATCAGGCCAATCCGACTCATCCACAGAAGAAACCAATGCCTGCTTTTCGTCCAACCAGCTAAGTCTTTCACCGGCAAGTTCTTGCAAGCAATCAGAACCAACAAACATGGGTGGAGCTTCATCCTCCAGCGAAACAAGAGCAAACACCTGTACCGCTGGAATAAAATACTGGCACCCTGGTCCCAAAATTATCAACTCCTTTGATGACTGCGGAAATACTCTAATAGAAGGAATGTAATAAAGCTCTGGATCAACATACTGAACTGCACGAAACTTTTCGAAAAATTCATTTCGCAAACTTTCCTCAGAACCAAGCTTGCGAAATTCTTCGAACATTCGCGGGCCTACATAAAAGGGCCTGACTGCACCGCTGAGGCTAAGATACTCCCCTTTGGTGAGACCAGCGGCCGTACTTTTAACTGCTGCAAATGAACCATCGAGGTCATTATTAATCCACCCAGAATCAAACTTGCTGCGCAATTGCTCAACGGTAACACTGCTGCCACATTCTCCACTAATTTTGCCATTGGTTAATTTGGCAATCGTTTCAACAAGTGTAAATGCCAGCTCGTACTCTTCTGGCGCTGAACAAGCTAAGATTCTCACGCTATAGCCATCTTCTTCCGCTGCTACTTCAGAGCCCCGGCATGAAACGTTTGGAATGAAGAAATGTCGAACTCCTATCAAGTGCTTTTCTGAAGCAGCTTCCGGCTCGGCGCAGCTCAATTGATCAATTTGCATAAGCTGCAGGTATTCAAGCTTCGATTTGCATTCGATATAGAAAGTAAAACTCATTGGATAACTCTTCGTTGATCTACACTAAGCGATTATAAGGCACTTTCAATAGACAGTAAGAAAGCGATCAACGCCAACATGCGGAAGCCTTCAAAAGAGATCAGCAACAGGCCTGTAAGATATTCGAAGCAGAACGCCTCGAAAGAGAACGTCAACTGTGCCTTCGACCGGACCATTAAAACTTTGCAGTGCGAAATTGAAAATCACTGACAAAACTGCCCCGCTAATAGTGCTGCGAGAATCAGATCTCGATTGACGATACCGAATGTGGTATCACATGAAATCATCTGCGACAAAGCCGACTTGGGCGAAAACTGTTCCATGCCTTCGGCAGAGCCTCCACCCGGATATACCACGCCTATCGCCAGGATACACCTTCCTAGGTTGACGTGATATAGTTCTGTCTCCGAATTCATGCAGGGAGAAAGTGACTATGCCGCAACATACCATTTCTGAAGTCGATACCAAGCAAGACAAGCACTTCGACCCCAAAGGCAAGCTGCCGTCTAAGTTTACGATGGAACTGCAGAATGGTTTGCGCAAGGAGTTGCCATTCGATGACAAGAGAGACTTCGAAGAAGCCAAGAAAGGCTTTATTGCCGCCCCAGCTTACAAACAAATCATGGCCGATGCTGGCAACGTCGCCTGGGACATAGGCAGCTACGAGTTTCTCTTAGATGGTAAAGACTTCGATAGCATTCATCCCTCATTGCAGCGTCAAGCCATTTTGAATATGGCCTACGGACTCTACGAAGTTGTGCCGGGCAAGATTTATCAAGTACGCGGTTTTGACCTCGCCAATATCAGCTTCGTCAAAGGTGATACAGGCTGGATCATTTTTGACCCGCTAACATGCAAGGAAACCGCTCGGGCGGCGCTAGAATTAATCAACGAAAAACTCGGCAAGCGCCCTGTCGTTGCGGTTGTATACTCGCACTCCCACGGCGATCATTTCGGTGGAGCGCGCGGCGTAGTAGATGAAGCCGATGTAAAAAGCGGCAAAGTGCCGGTGATCGCACCGATAGGTTTCATGGAGCATGCCATAGCCGAGAATGTATGCGCCGGCAACGCAATGAACCGCCGCATGTTCTTTCAGTACGGTGTGTTACTGCCGCGCAGCCCCTTTGGCCACGTGGATCAGTCTATTGGCAAGAACGTTGCAATCGGCAACACCGGCTTGATTGAGCCAAGCCGTTATAT
>CALRJJ020000681.1:0-3377 GCA_943367505.1 Flavobacterium psychrophilum
AACTGGTAATCTCAAGCTGACCTTTCCATGTCCCTCGCAAAGTGGCGGGAAACGACTTCAATTCGGCCTGCAGAGTATGAACAACCGGTGTGAGATCTCGCAGTTTTAGCGTTGCTGCACGCAGCTCGACTGGCAACTTAACATCAGAGCTATTACTGATTTGTTCAATTCGCCCCTGCAAGGGAGGCAAGGCCAGCGCTGGCAAACCTGAATGAAGCAAGTAAAACACTGAAAATAGCAGGAACGATAAGAAGGGAAGACCCCTGTATAAGTCGATTTGTCTAAGGTTCATTTTGACTCGGTTTGTAAGCTTATGCATTATCAGCTATCTGCCTGTTTGGAACTGACATTCATTCTGACAGATTAAAGCCCTAAACATTTTTGCGCTCAGGAGAAAGCGGCAACGAAAGTTTAGGGCTCTATAGAACTACAACTACAAGAGCAAGAGACAAGAAGATTCAATGGCCTACGCTTGCTAAAGCAAGCAATAACCAGCCTATTTCTAGATACGGAAGAAAGGAGTTTCAACCACTTTGTCAGACCAGAAAACTTGAATTTGATATTGCCCTGGGCCAACCTTCACAGCTGGAGCAACCATGGCACCATCCTGGTTAGTCATGCGAGAGAAAACAACACCGCGATCGTTTTCGGTAATACGCACTTCTACTTGAGGAATAGCGTTATCGTCATTATCTTTTGCTTGCAAAAGTACGCGCAAATTATTGTCGTCGATTAGCCAGCCAAGATTGACTTGAATGCGCACATCATCGACTGTACGCTCAAAAGTACCGAGAGAAACGAGCTGAGCACCGACACCACGGGTAGCACCAGCTGGCACCATCTGCTGCCACTGCTGAGCACTGAGCATATCTTGCCAGAGCGATGCGGCGCTATCGCGGGCCTGGCCCACTAACTCACGCAGAACGAAGACAGATTTTTCTGAAGCTGCTGCTGCTGTAGCCACAGCAATAGTCACTGGACTAATTGCTTCAAGCATATTACCTGTCACTTTTTTGACGATAGCTTGATCGCCTTTAGAAAGTGGGGCAAATTGACTGGCATTCCACATAGCCTGGTCAAAGAGTTTATTTTCGCCAGGCAAAGGCAGCTCCTGGAAGTTTTCTTGGCAGAATTTTTCAAACGATTGTGCACACGCACTCTCATCTGCATTCGCCATAGCCTTGGCTAATTGCGTTAGTTTGTCATTAAGGGTAGTCATTGCCGTCTCCTGGAATTAACTAATGAGCTTCTTGTTGGTCCATCTTGTCTTTGAACGCTTTGAGTGTTCGGACAATTCTCTTGTCGATGGTATCTATACTCTTCGCATCCATTTTTAGACATGCAATCAAATCTTCTCGCTTATATCCTTCAACATATTTCAAAACGAAGCAGGTACGGTGGATACCGGCCGGAAGCTCGGCCAAAATTCGCTCCACCAGATCATTAATTAATGCTCGAGCGGCAGGGTCACGGAAGAAGGAGCTGCCTGAAGCCAATACATTGTCGGCCCCGAGAACGTCATCGGCCGAGCGACTGTCGTCTTCATCGAACATAGAATCGAGGGAAGTTGTGCGGTACTGGCTGGTGGTGGAGGCCGCTTCATCAAAGCTCTTACCGGGGGCAAGGGTTTTGACCATCATTACACTGCCATCTAATTCAGTAGTAGGAGCCGTGCTTGCTTGCAAAAGCGCCGCTTCATTGGCCATACGGGCGCTGGCCGCCGCAGCCGCGGCCTTCTTGGCCGCTTCGGGCAGATCTTTTTGGTCGTCGTCGACCTCAAAATCTGTATCTATATGAGAATCATCGACCTTAGCCTCACGCTTCTTCAACGCCATTTTGTGATAGCGCTCTAAGTTTTGTGCAATGGCTTTGTTACAAGCGCCCAAGCAGTAGGGCGCCAGTTTTGCCTCTGGATGGCTGGGATCGAAATGTTTAGTTACCAAAACCAAAGCGTTCTGAAGGATATCTTCGATATCCTCGTCTGTGGCGATACGTGCGCGCGAACGAATGTAGCGCATCATTCTTTGGGGAGTGAAATCCATCTCCCCTTTTAGAAATGCTCGACTTTCCTTATTGTTCATTCGCTGATGATCTTTCTACGTTCCCAGGGAGAGTTACAAAAATATCTATGATGTGCACTTCAACGATGGCCACACGCAGTGCTCACAATGTTAGCAGATTATAAGAGGAAGCCGCTCTTGAGGAAATCGCTATTGCGTAAGACGCTATTGAGTAAGACGGTATACTTGAACCGCTAATGAATAACCCCATGAAAGTCTTACCATTGCGGAATCTCGAATATTTGGCGCTAATCGCCCTCAGTGTCACACTGACTGCGTATCCGGCCTTGGCGCAGGCAAAAGGCCAAGTGGCCCCGTCCAGGGCACTTATGGCCTCGGCTTCAGCCCTTCCGCCCGATACCACCCCTGCCCGCAGTAGCGCCATCCCTGCACCCATCAACAACCCCCCGCCCGCAAGCCCCTCGCCTTCAGGTATATCCGCAACTGATATAAATTCCGACATGCCAGCCCTGCGACCCATGCAGCTGCCTAATGGTCAGACGCAACCAGCGGACAGCCCGATTGTTTCAGGCACAATTCAGTTTTCAGAACCGCCCAAAACCCTCGGCTCTGGTATGACAATTTTGCAATCCCTTGACGAAGCTCTGGTCAAAAGCCCCCGGGCCGCCGCCATTCGCGCCCAACTGCAAATTACAACAGCAGCCTATGCCGATGCCGCTGCCGCCCCCAACCCGGCCTTCCTCTTTGACCGCGCCCCACTTGGTGAACAGGTGAGGCGAGTCGGCCCAACCTTTACAATTGAGGGCCCTTGGAAACTGGTATTTAGGCTGCTGGCCACAAAACGCTTAGTTGAGCAGACAAAAACCGATTTAATGACCTCAATTTGGGCCTTAAGGGCCGATGTACGCCGGGCCTATACCGAAGTGGTTGTAGCTCAAGAAACAGTTGAGACTTTGAATTCACTTTACGACCTGGCCAGTCGCTTGCTTGAAGTTTCAGACAAGCGCTTTCAGGCAGGAGACGTACCAGAGCTCGATGTACTGAAAGCGCGACTGGCGACCTCACAGTCTGACGTCGAGCGCCAGGTGGGGATGCGCCGGGTTATCCGCGCCAAGCAGCAGCTCAATGTCATTATGGGCAGAAAGCCTGAGGACATCGTTAACATTCCTAGACTACCTGCCTTTCTCGGTAGCGGCGTAAACAAGTTAGACAAGTCACAAAAAGCACAACTGTTGCCTGACTTTGCCGTAGAGCCGGCCCCCCTGGCGTCATATATACAGAAGGCTATGGACCAGAGACTGGAGCTGAAAAGCGTCGAGCAGCGCATCAAGCTCAACAAAGCTCAAATGCGTACAG
>CALRJJ020000682.1:0-3371 GCA_943367505.1 Flavobacterium psychrophilum
AAATGCTCCAGGCACCTATCAACACAGCCTGGCTGTTGCCAACTTAGCCGAAGCTGGAGCCAAAGCGATTTCGGCCGACCCCAACATGGTCAGAGCCGGTGCTCTTTATCATGATATCGGCAAGATGGTCCGTCCGAAATTCTTCATTGAAAACCAACTAGGCGCCACCAATCCGCATGACTCAATGACCCCAGAAGAGAGTCGAGCAAGAGTATTGGCTCACGTCACAGATGGCATTGCTCTGGCGCAAAAGTATGCCCTTCCCAAGGCCATACAAGACTTTATACCAATGCACCAGGGCACGACCCTGATGGCCTATTTCTATCACAAGGCCTGCCTCAGAGATGGTGTAGAAAAAGTCGACGCCAATTTCTATCGTTATCCTGGACCTAAGCCAGATACGAAGGAAACAGCAATTGTGATGCTAGCTGATGTGTCAGAGGCAGTGACACATAGCATGCAAAATCCGACTAATGAAGAAGTTGAAATCGCTCTCGATAAAGTATTTCAAAATCGCTGGGATGATGGCCAATTAGCAGATTCAAATCTTACCTATGAAGAGATGCAAAAGGTCAGAGCGGGCTTCTGCCGCGTCTGGCGCACCCTGCACCACGAACGACTAAAATACCCTGCCACCACCACAGGCAAGATGCCTATAGCACCAGATGTGGTGCCGACAGAAGCTGAATCAGAAACAGAAGCAGAATCTGAAGTGCCACCAATCGACTGTTGTTCCAGTTAAAAACCTGATTTACTCTTCGCGCAGTCGAGTTCTCTTTTTCCAACCAAGGCGGAAAATAGCCTCATCTACCGGCAATGGGGTCGTGCAAGCCATATCCAGGGCTAGCAATGCCTGCTCTTCAGTCAATAGTTCTTCTTCAAGCAAATAGACTAGCCTGAGGCCAGAATAAATGGCATGCTGTTCGACAATATTGGCAGCAACAAGGGCACGACAAACTTCAATCGATTGATTGTAATGCACTTCGACGCGCTCAAGAATTTCGGCTGGAAGCTTGGCGATTTCAATTGAATAAGATCCAGTTTCATTGAGCAGCTCAAGTAATCTTCGCGATGGATTAAGAACAATACGACTTACTGACGCCTCAGCTAAAGCACGAAGGAATCCATAACCAAATTCTTTCATGCGCACAAAAGTATCTATGGCAAGAGGCGTGGTGAGCATGCCGTTATCAATCATCTCTTGCAGTTCTACTGTAGCCGTGATGTAGACAGGGTCCATGCCGCAGACGTCTTTCATACACTGCCCCGATGGTCTACCGGTAGCAAGCGAATTTTGCAATGACTCAAGTAACTGTGAATCACCAATTAGTTCAGCCTCGAACAAGAGTTCACCAATTCTCGGCGAATTTCGTAGCATCGATTTCTTGAAACCAATATTGTGAGGCAACTGCGTCAAGGCTTTTTCCCGTTGATGGGCTTGTGATATTGCTTTGACACACTGTTCGCGAGAAATCGAACCGCGACGAATCAATTGTTGGCCAAGTAATGCAGTCTCGAGTAACTGCTGCGAAATAATAGAGCGATAGCAAAGAATATGTCCAAGAGGCAAACCAGTGCGGTGATTAACTTCTAGGGCATTTTCTAAAATGGGAAGATCTACTACTTGGGCATCGAGCACAAGTTGGCCAAGCTTGTTACTGAGATGATCTTCCGGTTGCACCACACCCGAGCGCTCAAAAGCTTCAGCTAACGGCACAGAATCTTTGTAAGCAAGAGTGAGCACCTTCACACCTACATCAAGAGGCAACTGTCTTTCATTGACAAGGGCCTGAACATCAAGAGCACAGCGCAGCTGGGCTTCAGTAATATAGCCAGAAAGTGTGAGCACCTTACCTAAGGGCAAACCTTTCTCTTCAAAGTTACGCAACGCAGTTTGAATAAATTCGGACGAGACCAATCCTGAAAACATCAAAAGATCGCCAATGCGCACGTGGCCGGTGGCCTCTATCAGCGAACTATCCCGGGCCTCTGCCCGCTCAGAAGCGACCGCAGCCAAGCGCGTCGCCGTGGCATTGGCAAGGCGCAAACGCTTGCCCTGCTGCCCTTGAACATCGCTCACTTTATCTTCTTGAGAACCGCTATCCATTGGCACCATTAGTCAAAACTAAAAAAGCTAAGAGCCGACTTACCATACTCTCGGTAATCAACCTTCATTAGGCTACCATCGTCTACTTCGATGAGATCGTCGCGATTGTGTTCGATTATGACCAGGCTATCTGGCGCTAATAACTTATATGCCACTAGCCCAGCCAATATTTGCTTACCGTAACCCTTTTTGTAGGGAGGGTCAGCGAAAACAATGTCGTACTTTGCGCCAGTAACGCTAATGTGGGGCCAAACTCGCCTGACATCGCTTATAACCACATCAGCTTCAGCTGGCACCTTAAAAATCACACTAGATTTCTTGATACTGGTGGCTTGAGCTTTATTTTCCTCAACAAACGTTACAGCACGAGCGCCGCGACTAAGAGCCTCAAAGCCCATCAGGCCAGAGCCCGCGAACAAGTCGAGGAATAAGGCGCCGTCTATTCGTGAGCCTAGAATGTTAAAAAAAGCCTGCCGCACTTTAGAAGACGTGGGACGCACGTCTAGACCGTCAGGACAGGCTACAGACCTGCCTCGCAACTGACCACCGGTAATTCTCAAATGCCTGCCTCGCTGGGCCCACATGATAACATGTGTGCTGCGGGGCCTCGAATGTTCAATAAATTTCGTTGCCTCTAATCGAACCCTTAAAAGTGAGGCCCAAATGAGCGCACGGCGAATAGCTCGTGAACTGGCAATTATAGTAATGCCCCAGCTCCCGAAGAACATGGAGAAGCTGGCTAAAGTTGAGATCACTGAGCTAGTAGATAGAGCCATCCACATGCTTGTGGATTACGCCAAGCAGAATCTTCAAGACGTTAATGCCATGGTGCTCCGGGCCTCAAATCAATTAGATAGCCTTGAGATCGATAACGCCAAGACCACTGAGCTGAGTTCTGTGCCAATGACCACAGGGCAGATCAGAGAGCAGCTAAGCACCCTTGAAACGTCAATTAACATGATCTCTGAGGCCCTTGATATTCCAGAGATGGCCCTGTCAGCTAGCAGCACTCTTTTCAAAACTAATTGCAAAAAATGCGGCCACGCCGGAGAGCTCTTAGTCGAGCGACCTTATAAAGATGATGTTCGAGAATTTGTCTTCCGCCTGGTAGAAACATATATCGAAAACAAAGAAATCATCGATGAGTACATCAAGCGAGCCCGCACACAATGGCGTATGGAACGCATGGTTTCAATAGATAGAGATATTTTAAGACTGGCCTGTGCAGAGGCTTTTTATATGGCCGACATTCCAGTAAACGTAG
>CALRJJ020000683.1:0-3366 GCA_943367505.1 Flavobacterium psychrophilum
GAAGCCATCTTTTTCATACAGAGCAATGATTTCGCGGGCTTGTTTAATGGTTGCTTCGGTATCGAATGACAGGCGGGCGTCAATTTCGGTAGAGACACGACCGGGAACGATTTCTAAGATTTTTTTGCCGAAGGCAACTGCCAAGTGGCTAAAGGCTTTTTCAGCGACGCTTTTCTTGTCGGCATCCTTGCCCAGCTCAGCTTTGGCATCGGCAATAACACTGTCGATTAAGGCGGCGTAGGCTGGCATCTTGGCGGCGGCCATAATTAGAGAGGGGTTGGTTGTGCTGTCTTGGGGCTGGTACTTGACGATTGACTCAAATTCGCCTGTATCGGCCACTACCTTGGTCATTTGCCGCAATTGTTCTAATAAAGTCGCCATGAAAACGTCCTCTCCAATCCTGTTTAACTCAATAGCATAACCGGAATAACCTTGCTTCTAGCCGCCAAGAGGCAAAAAATGTTCATTTATGTAATTTCTAAATGATGGGAATTGAGCTGTTGTCTTGTCACCACTAGTGGTGTCAACTCGGCGCTTGCAAATTATTTTATGGCATCAGGGCATCAAACATTTCTGCTGCGTTTTTGTAACTGGCTCTTTCGTTGTTTACTTTGCTTGTGCTATCTACTTTTTTGAAGTTCCTTGGAATGTGCCAATCGCTAAGCGGGATTGTCGTGCGTGAAATGGAAGTTGTACTGACTGTCGTCTCGCGCTTGCCGTCTGGATAGACGTTGGTAGACTTTAGCAGGGGGCCACTGAGAAAGGGCATGGAGAATCTCCAGCGAACAAAATCAAGTGCTTGCTTTGATATTTTTTTGTTTTGTAGCTCTAATACTTCCATTCGTGAGTACTCTTTGGTCTTTTTGGTGCTACTACGATAGAAAAATTCGCCTTCGTTTTTTAGAGATTCCATTGGTTCTATTTCTAGATAGAGACTTCTTGCTGGCATGCCGTTAAAAGAAGATGGAATGACAGATTTTGACTTGATTCGGATTGGAGTTTTACCTTCTATTCTGTCGAGCCAGTGCTGGCGGGGGAAGACTCGTCCGCACTTGGTTGCATCGTTGAAAACAATCACTTCCCAAGTTGGAGCCATGCAGTAGTAGGTGATGCCAATACGCGGAATTCGCCAAATCGCTCCATCTTCTGCAATTAGAAGCGTGCTAGCACCGTTAAATTCGACCTTGTATTCGTATTTGTCGACAGTCTTTATTGACGCTTTTGCTGCTACTGATTTTGCCGTTGGCGACAAGATTGCGTAGCTTGCGGCTAGCAATGCAATGATTGCCTGAGTAAGTACTCGTCGGGCAGATAGAGACTTCATCTTGGGGCTAAGATTTTGCATGGGTAATACACTCGTTCACTTTATGTGTATCAATTCTCGCGTATATCTATCTTAGCGCTTCTCGCATAGTTAAGCCTGTTTCAGGTTTGAGTAATTTCATTGGCTTTGTTATGGCTCGTAAATGAATGCTCTGTCATAGAGCAAAAATATGCGGTTCTTCCCCTTGATCCGATATTTCTGCCCTGTATAGTGTCAATGGAAACCCGTTTGGCGGCGGAGTATTTATAGAGGGGTGTTGCTGTATGGCGATGATATCTAGTCTTTGGGATACCTTAGTCGGTGATAAGAAGCGTGGCAGCAATAAGGCATCCAAATTAGATAGCGTCAACCATAACCTCAATCACTTAGAAAAACGTAAGTTAGTGGCTACTCGCGCAAGGTTGGAAGCGCAGGCGTCAAATAAGCTCGATCTCAATCATTTGCGCGCTCGCATCGACCGTGAATCTCGAGATTATGCCATGATGCGAGAGAGACAACAAAATTCTAGATCTCGCTGGTTTGGAGAGCGTGCAACCGGTATTGATGAGGCTGCTTTGACAAAGCGGTTGGCTGCACCAACCCCCCAATTGAGCCAAGAAGAGCTTGATCTCAGTCTCAACTACGGCGATATACATTTGCCCGACTACTACGATAGTTCTTGCGTCACTAGTTTTGCCGTTGATTGTCCAGAAGATGTTGAAGCTCGTGAATATGCTGAAGTATTTAAAGCCATTGAAGCTATTGAAGCCATCGAAGAGCCGTTCATCTGTACGGTAGATACAGCAGATTTTTCAGATTTGGCCCAAGACCTGGCGGAAGTCTCTTTGATGCCACCGCTTGTGGCACTGAGTGACGATATTCCTGAGTTAAACGAACTCTTGGCCCGTTTGCAAATAGTTGAGGCTGTAGTAGCCCAAGAAGAATTGCAAGTAGAAGTAGATGAAGCGGCGCAAGAATCAATAGCGCAAGAAGCAATAGAAAGAGCTTGCCGTGAACATCATGCTGATCTGCATATAGTCACACCCTTTGAGGTCTGTTTGCCGAGCCCAGCAAATAGCCCTGTGCCGCTGATAAAACGTCATGGTAAGGGTAAGAAGGGCAAGCGCGCTCGCAGTAAAGAAGCTGCTAAAATTAAGAACGGCACAAGAAATTAGATAGTTGCTGTTCTACTTTTAGGGGGCCTATTGAGATTCGGTAAATTCGATCTTTCCATCATTCGCGAGTGCGTATTCAGGCTTGATGGCGGCGCTATGTTCGGTGTGGTGCCGAAGGCTCTGTGGAGTAAGACTTCTCCGTCTGACGAGCAGAACCGCGTGGTGATAGCCTGCAATTTGCTCCTTATCGATACTGGTGATAAGAAAGTGCTGATTGAAACCGGCATGGGCGATCGCTGGAATGACAAAGAAAGAGAGCGTTACGGTCTCAAGTCGCTGGTTAGCTCTGCCACTGTTCTTGATCAAGTCAATCTCAAGCCAGAAGACATTGATTTCGTTGTAATTTCGCACTTGCACTTTGATCATGCTGGTGGTGCCACCATGCTTAAAGATGGCAAGTTAGTTCCTGTATTTCCTAATGCTCAATACGTCGTGCAAAAAGGCGAATGGGATTTTGCTTTTAAAGCAAATGCTAGAGCTAAGGCCAGCTATAGACCAGATGATTTCGTGCCACTGAAAGAACACAATCAAATTTTGTTCGTCGATGGTGATTATGAAGTGGTGCCTGGTGTCTGGGTAAAAGTCACCGGTGGGCACACCAGTCATCATCAAGTCGTTTATTTCGAGTCAGAAAGCGAAAAAGGCGTTTATTTCGCTGATATTCTACCTACCAAGAGTCACATCACCCCGCCTTGGGTCATGGGTTATGACCATTATCCCCTGGTTAGTTGCGACATCAAATCAGAATGGCTGGCCCGAGCTGCGGAGCAAAATTGGCTGGTGGTCTTTGATCACGAGCCTGGTATTCCATGGGGCCGAGTTAAAGTTGAGAGCGGTAAGTTTGTCTTTGAAGCCTTGCCTGAAGACTCACTGGCTTTTGCCTCTGGT
>CALRJJ020000684.1:0-3358 GCA_943367505.1 Flavobacterium psychrophilum
CCAATAAGAATGGCCCCTTTGGTTTTGCGGGCTAGCAATGTGGCAGTTAATACTGTGCCAATTATGGCTAAGATAACTTTGATGTCGTGCAAATTACCCAGCTTGAGGGGCACAGGAGGTGCACCAAGGGTGATGCCGTCTGCCGACAGCAATATTTTTGCTGGCATGCCTTGCACAGCGCTCTCAATTATTCCTGTTTCGTACAGTCCGATTAATGTCAAAAACAGTCCAATGCCAGCGGCGAAGCTGTGCTTCATGCTGTTCGAAATAGAATTGGCTAGCCATGGTCTGACTTTTAGTAGTGACATTGTCAGGAAGGCAAAGCCGCTGACAAAGACAGCTCCAAGTCTTAGTTGCCAGCTAATGCCTAGAGCGGCCAAGCCAAAGGCGATAAAGGCATTTTCTCCCATATAGGGCGCTACTGCTAACGGTCTATTGGCATATAGGCCCATGGCCAGACAGCCAAACACCGCAGTCAAAATTGTGGCAACAGTTGAAGGCCCTTGGGGTATACCGGCAAAGGCAAGAATGGCCGGATTGACCACAATGATATAAGCCATGGTCAAAAAAGTAGTGAGGCCGCCTAAGAATTCGCTGCGAACAGAAGAGTTACGCTCACTAATTTTGAAATATTGATCTAGATAAGTTTGTTTGCTGTTGCCCAATCTACTTCGGCCTTGATTGCTGATTGAAGATTTGTGGCTGGTGCAAAACCAGTACTGGCAATTAAGCTATCTGTTGACAGTGTGGTTTCTGTGGCTAGCTTTTCTATTTGTTCAGGAGTGACATTGATTTTGCCCGGCATGAAGGCTTGAACCGCCTTTAAGCCCATCTTGAGCAAGCCTTCAGGAACAGAACTGAATTTCTTTGTGATGTTCATGGTGGCGGCAATGTTGTCGGCCAGGTCTTTCATTGAAACTGGTATAGGATTGGCCACGTTGAATACGTGATAACCATTTGGCAATTTTTGCAAGCAAAGATGCACGGCTGCTGCTAAGTCTTTTGAGTAGATCAAGCTCTTTTGCGTAGAACCGCTGCCGATATGAACATACTTTTCTTCTTTGATTTGACGAATAAGTGAAAGAAGGTTGCCGCGATCACCTTCGCCAAAAACCATTGACGGTCTGAGAACGATGATACGTGGAATTTTCTGAGCTAGAGTTTGCAGATAATTTTCACTGGTCATCTTCGACACGGCATATGGTGTTTTTGCTGAGTAAGGGCCAGCTTCGCTAATGTTTTTGAAAGGGCCCTTACCGTAAACAGCCGAGGTGCTGAGAAATACCAGAGTGTGCACGCCGTTGGCGACGCAGGCTTCCGCTAGTTGCTGGGTGGCTCTTACGTTTACAACTTCATACTCTTGATAAGAAGCAGCTTCTTGGTGCACTAGTCCGGCGGCATGTACTACAAATTCAATGTCTTTTGTCAGCGCGCGCATTTCTTGATCGCCAATGCGGGTGAAATCGGCTGCTTGTAGGTCAACTACGGTCAAATCTACGCCGTTAGCCATTTTAGAGCGGGCATCAAGTCTGTCGCGAACCTGTGCTCTTACTAAGCACTGATTGCTTCCAACCAGTCTCGATATGATGGCGCGGCCGATCATCCCACTTCCACCAGTGACCAATATCTTTTTTAGGCCAGCCTTTTGAACCATGCTTCCTAGATACCTTTTTGTTAGCAACCAATATTTGTTAGCGACCAATAAGAGAGCTCAGCCCTTGATGACAAAGCTTGACATCGGGCTGCTAGATTGACAACGTTTACTGGCAACGCGCCCTTCCAGGTTGCAGCATACACCAGCAGATTGGCTACCTGCCAGTAGTTTTTCGCCAATAATTTGTTTCATCGCTCTGAGCTGCGCCAGAGCCAGTCTATATCTTCATCAAAGATGAAGATGTCTTCATCGAAAACAAAATTTTTGTCACTTGGCTACCTGGCCCTATTGGCATTTAAATTGTCACCATCGGCCGGAATTTGCCAAAGGATTTTTTTAAGGTGCTGCTGATTTCGCCAACCGTGGCATAGCATTCAACGGCATCACAAATGAGAGGAATAAGATTGTCTGATGAGTTGGCAGCCAGGTGTAACTTGGCCAGGGAGGCGTCGACTTTCTCTTGGTCCCGGCTCGCCCTTATTTCTTGAAGGGCAGTCACTTGGCGGCCTTCTAGCGCTGGGTCAATGCGCTGCACATTTATTTCTTCTTCTTCTTCTTCATCTATAAATGAATTGACTCCTACAACCAATTTGGCCTTACGCTCTATGTCCTGATGGTCTTCGTAGGCCGAGTCTTGAATCTCTTTTTGAATGTAGCCGCTTTCGACTGCTTTGATAGCGCCGCCCATTTCTTCGATGCGGCGCAAATATTCTTCTACCTCTAATTCAATCTTGTTGGTGAGATTCTCAATGTAATAGGAGCCACCCATGGGATCTGCCACATTGGTAATGCCGGTTTCAAAGGCAATAATTTGCTGTGTTCTCAGAGCTGTCAATGCCGAAGCTTCAGTAGGTAGGGCAATTGCTTCGTCTTTAGAATTTGTGTGTAGTGATTGGCAGCCGCCGAGGGCCGCTGCCAGAGCTTCAAGGGTTGTGCGCACAATGTTGTTATCCGGTTGTTGCAGGGTCAGGCTTGAGCCTGCTGTTTGCACATGGAAACGCAAAGTCTGTGACTTAGGGCTCTTAGCGCCAAATTGCTCTTTCATAATTTTGGCCCAGATGCGCCTAGCTGCTCGAAACTTGGCGACCTCCTCAAAGAAATTCATTTGGGCGACAAAGAAGAATGACAGTTGACCAGCGAAGCTATCGACTTCTAAGCCTGAAGATTGAGCTGCTCGCACGTACTCAATGGCATTGGCGAAGGTGAAAGCCAATTCTTGAACGGCTGTGGCTCCGGCTTCGCGAATGTGATAACCGGAAATCGAAATGGTATTCCACTTAGGCATATCGCTAGCGCAGAACTGAAAGATGTTAGTGATCAAGCGCATCGAGCCCTTGGGCGGAAAAATATAGGTGTTGCGGGCTTCGTATTCTTTGAGAATGTCGTTTTGGATTGTCCCTGATAAATCAGCGGCACTAACTCCTTGCTTCATTCCGACAGCCCGATACATGGCTAGCAAAATGGCGCTAGTAGAGTTGATGGTCATAGAGGTAGAGACCTTGCCAAGATCGATTTGATCAAAAAGGCGTTCCATGTCTTTGAGGGTATCAATCGGCACTCCTGTGCGGCCAACTTCGCCTAAAGCCATGGGGTCGTCTGAGTCGAGACCCATCTGTGTGGGCAGATCAAAAGCGACAGAAAGTCCGGTTTGGCCGTTACCTAAGAGATATCTAAATCTTTTATTTGTTTCTTCGGCATTACCGA
>CALRJJ020000685.1:0-3344 GCA_943367505.1 Flavobacterium psychrophilum
AGCGGCTGGCGCAAAGAGCGCAAAGATGAATTATTCCTGCGCCTGATTCCGTCATGGACAGCTAACAAGATTATTTCGTCAATCTCCGGCGTACGTCTGCACGACTATGGTTGCTCACTCAAAGCCTACCGCAAAGAAGTAATCAAAGACGTCAGACTTTACGGAGAGATGCACCGCTTCGTGCCAATCTATGCCACATGGCTCGGTGCACGGGTGGCTGAAATCCCAGTAAACCATTATGCCCGCCAATTCGGACAATCTAAGTACGGCATTTCGCGCACTTTCAAGGTCGTCCTAGACTTAATCACAGTTAAATTTATGGCCAAGTACTTCACTAAGCCAATCTATGTGTTTGGCACAGCCGGTCTAGCTTCGTGGATCTTGTCTCTGCTAATTTTCGCCTGGATGGTCGTACTGAAATATGGCTACGCCACATCTTTCATTGAGACACCACTACCGGTGCTGGTGGCAGTCTTCTTCCTCATGGGCATGCAACTGCTTTTGATGGGCCTACAGGCCGAAATTATGATGCGTACTTATCACGAGTCGCAAGGCAAGCGCATCTACAAAGTGAAGAGCACACTCAATGTCGACGCCGAACTAGAGTAAAAAATACTCAAAATCAATAACGACGCTTAAGTTCCCAATTGTAAGCACTCTCAACAGTTTGTCTGAGATCAAACTTTGGCTGCCAACCAAGCACTTGCGCTGCCTTGGTGTAGTCGGCAACAAGGGATGGTGGGTCACCTGGCCGCCGTTCCACCAGGTCGTAGGGCACGGCTTTTCCAGTAACTGACTCAACCGCGGCAATAACCTCTTTCACAGAGGCACCGTGGGCTGTGCCCAAATTAAGAGCTAGACCCAATTGATTAGACTCTTCCACATCACCCCTGAAACTATCCGAGCTCAATAGTTTTAAAGCTAAGCAGTGCGCCTCAGCCAAATCGTTAACATGAATGTAATCGCGCACGCAGGTTCCATCAGCGGTTGCATAATCGTCGCCAAAAACTTTTAAGCGCTGGTTTGTCTTATCACTATTCAAGGCCGCCGTAATAGCTAGTGGAATCAAATGTGATTCAGGTTCATGGCTTTCTCCTATTTCTCGCCCCTCTACAGGATTAGGGTCAGCCCCAGCGGCATTGAAATAGCGCAAGCAAACATATTTTAGTTGCACAGACAAAGCTAAAGCTCGCAGGGCCTCTTCAATCATTAGCTTGGTGCTGCCATAGGTATTGATAGGCTTTTGGGGGTGATTTTCATCGATAGGCACATAGCGAGGGTTCCCATAAGTAGCACAAGTCGATGAAAAGACTATTTTCTGCACCTGGGCTTGCTGCATTGACTGCAGAAAACGAAGGGTCTCGCAAACATTGTTCTCGAAATATTTGAACGGTTTACTTTGCGACTCACCGACATAAGCATTGGCAGCAAAATGAACAACGGCATCGATCTTATGGCTAGCAAAAATCTTGTCGACAGCAGCTCTGTCACCAATAGAGACCTTATAAAAGTGTAGATTAGGGTTGGTTTGATCGAGAGAAAGAGCATTTCCCAGACCCAAATTATCGACTGCAACCAGGCCAGAATCTGGATTTTGCTTAAGATAGTAGCGAACGAAATGAGAGCCAATATAACCAGCTGCTCCAGTCACCAATATCATCTAAGACCCCTTTGTAATAGCTAAAAGCAGACAAAATTCTAACAGCTCAGACAAAACAGAGTAATATTGTTAGTGTTAGGAATTCCCGCCCCTTTAACAGTAAGAATCAGTAAGACTGTGAATGAGACTAAAGCGAATAGCTTGACAGACACTGCCAAGCTCGAAGTTGGTCAACATGATATTTTCCCCAGCAGTAAAGCCTTTGTCGGCTGGCTCTCTGTTGGAATTGTCGGTTTTGCCTGCCTCTTTCTCGCCCTGACATCGGTTCATATATTCAGCCCAGGCTTGCAAGTGACAGATGTCGCTGACCATGATCTCTATGCCCCAGAGGCAATCTCAGTTGTGGATCGCAGTGAGACAGAGAAGGCCATAGCAATTGCCAAGCAAACTGTCTACCCGGTCTTTCAAGTCGAGCTCAGTCAAGACCAAACATCACTTGAATCAATCAAGGCTAGCCTCAACCGCATTGCTCAATACCAGGCTCTAGGCCTCATCCCTATTGGCCCTGCTCTGCTAAACAAAACAGGCAGCAAACGCAATAACAAAAAATCAACACCAGCAATCGACAGCCCTAATGCTGCCATCATATTAGACATGCTATTGAGCACCGATGCGATTTTCGCTGAGCAGAGCGAAGTCTTGCCCTCGTTAAAACCTGACCTGCTTACGCGCCGCTCTATTGTTGCGAAATTGCCCAAAACTACTCCCTTAGAGAGAGCCGAGTTGCTAACTGCATTGTCAGTTCAGCCAACCGACTTTCCCGCTTATCAAAAAGCGATTATCTCCAGTGCCCAACGCTTAACCAACAAGTTCAAGCGCTTCCCGGTTTCTGACAAGAAAGCCTGGGTCGATATGGCAGAAGAGTTTCTCCCAGACACTATGCCTTTAGCCTTGAAGAATGTTTCAGCGACAATACTGGCAAGAAATTTAGAGCCCAACCTGGTTATTGACCACAAATCGACCCAGAGCAAGGCCGAAGAAGTTGTCAAATCAATCAAGCCAATCATGCGCAGTGTCGCTGAAGGGGAGCTTTTGGTGCCTCGTGGCGCCATGATCACCAGCGACAAACTAGACATTCTCCAAGCCCTAGGAATAACCCACGTCAATCGCTGGCCCTTTATCTTTAGTATTGGCATTTCGCTAGTTGCTGCCCTTACCTTAGTGGCACTGTTCCTCTATACCTACGAGCCGGAACACTTCTTCTCTGTCAGTTCAGTTGGTTTGATGTTCACAGTGGCCGTGGTAGCGTGTGCGATGGCTTCAATCATCGGCAAAACCTATCCACAATTCGTACCAATTCCTGCAGCAGCACTAATTCTTACGATATTCTTCGGGCCAAGAGTTGCCATCGTTTGGACGGTGCCAATGATCATGCTCATAGCAGTGGATCGCTTGGTTGATATGCGCAACATTTTTGCTCACTGCCTCGCCTCAGCTGCTGCTATCTGGACCTATTCCAGGCAACGCAACGCCGTCATTAGCACCGGGCTCGCTGTGGCAGCCGGTCAAGTAGCTGGTGACCTGACAGTCAGTGCCTTCAACATGTCGATTACTTCCTGGCACATGCTTGGCAGACAAGCCGGAATCGATTTTCTTGGCGGAATCTCCTCGTCGATCTTGGCGATTGGCAGCCTACCTTATTTAGAGAATATTTTTGGTCTAATTACACCTTACAGGCTGGCAG
>CALRJJ020000686.1:0-3342 GCA_943367505.1 Flavobacterium psychrophilum
TAGTAGAAACAAGACTGCTGCGATATAAGCAGGCAGCTTCAATTTCGTTAGTTGGGCAATGGCCAGGTAGAGAAAAAAAGCACCAACTATCTCAACGATTTGATTGAGAAGGTGATATCCGTATGGCTGATCGCCAAAGCAATAATAGAGAGCTCCAAGAAGACAGGCGAGCAGTGGCCTGACAGTAAAGCGCTCGTGCTGCAAGACTCTCGCCATATCATCAAAAAGATTATGGGGAACGAAATGAAGAATGCCGAATAGTTCCCACTCATCAGTAAAGAAGCCAACCCGAGAAATAGTTGCGCCCCAAGTAACTGAATGCAAAAAAGATAGAACAATCAGCACCACAAGCCAATCAAAGCGCTGCCATTGAGACAATTTGACTAGGAGAATTTGACCACGGCCGACACCAGCCGCTAGTGGGCTTACTAGCGGCCTGAAGATATTAGATTTGATTACAATCGCCTATCGCTTTGGAGAGTAGGGCAGTCAGTTAGACTCTCTCAGCCTGCTTCTGCCTTCTGAAACCGGTCATCTCTCTCAAAAACACCTAGGTGTAAAAAAAATTTTTGAATAGGTTGCTAAGAACATGAATACCACAAAAGCTTGGCTATATGTTCAGTTTTGGACACATAGACAATTGACAACCAGTGGCTAAACCTATCTCCATTTTTTTGAAAGCATCCGCATCGATAACATCAGACTGAATTAGCGGTAAATTGGCAATACAGCCACTGTCACAGATTGGCTACATTATTATTTTTACGTAAGTGAGTGCTTCGAAAACCAAACTATTTGATAACGGCACTCACGGCGGGCTCAATTGCTCTAAAGAACTTGTCACCACCATCAGCATTTAAATGCGCATTGTCTTCAAAGTCAGCGCTAGCAAACTTAACTGAATTTGCCGGTTCAACCAGTGTGGCGCCATAACGCGCCGCCAATTCGGCCACATCAGCATTGTATTTCTGCAGCAAGTCTGCAGGCAGAAGAGCAAGGTTGCCTTGTGGCAAAGGCACTTTTACCATGACCACTGCTATGTGCTTTGCCCTAGCCAGCTCCAGATATAGTCTAAGAAATTCCATTTCCTTGCCATACATATTCCAGTTAATCGGCAAATAGACCTTGCGATAATAATTTAGGTCACGCTCATCTAAAGCCCGAGGGGTATACAAAGGCTCCGGTTTAGGCTCGGCAATAGCTCCCGGGGCAGAATTCTTAGGCACAGCCGCAGCCTCTAAATTGAGATTTTCCTGCTCGCGCTGCTGTGCATGAAATAGGTCTCCTGGATGATTGCTCAGGCGGCAGGCGAAATTTTTGAAAACCTCTCTATAGTCTCCGCGATCCCTTAAATAGCTCCATTTAGAGCCCACAACAGACTGCAAAATTGAGGATAAGCTAGCCTTGGCCTCGAGCAAATCTTCCAGACTCAAATAATCAGCCATAACAAGATAGACAGGAGTCTTCTCAATCTCTGATTGATTTCTATCAAGAAATGAACGGGGCGAAATATCGCAAATCACAGCTTGAGGCTTCTTGCCTTTAGCCAGACACTTTTTGAACACCATATATTGGTCAGAAAATAAAGCGCCGGCTGTCGCTAAGTTAGTTATTTCGACAGTCTTTCCTGAAGTCTTCCCAAGCAAGCTGGCAAGATAGTCGCAGCCAGTATAGGTATCAATGACATCGCGAATATAGAGCGAATCATAGCGAGTGCGCCGGCCCCTGAGTCGATCATCACAGCGAACTGATGGGTGGAGAAAGAGAGATGACCCAGTCATTATCACGTCCGGCGAGCTACTGGAGTTGAGAAATTCAGGAAGCTTGGAGACAACATAATACTGATTGAGCGTCGTTAATCCAGTGGCATTGAGCATCGTCAAGGGTTTAACCACACGAATACCAAGCTCGATCAGCAACAAAAAAACCACAATAAGACAACCGACACTGCCCAAGAATTTCCGGACGTATGTCGCAGCGGAAGGCTTGGCGGCCGATTCTAAAGTCTTAGTAAGATTATCGGTGGGCACCAAAGCCTCTCAAGGTAAATATCCTTCGTTTACGAAACCATTGCCCGCAGCCGATAAGCGGCAATACGAACATAAGCCAGCGCCATCAAGCCACTATAGGCAATACCATCTAGCCACCAGCGATTACCACGATAGTGTTTGTGCCAAAAGCGATATAGCCCGCGATGAGAAGAGAGAATCATTCGCACTTTTACTTGCTTAATCGACTGACCGTAATGGTGCACCACTTGCGCCCGAGGAGTAAACCAAATTTCCCAGCCGGCTTTCTTAGCGCGAAAACACCAATCCACTTCTTCAAATAGCATGAAGAAACCTTCATCCAGAGTGCCAATCTCATCTAATAACTGGCGCTTAATCATCAAGCAAGCGCCTTCCGGCTGATCTACCTGCCTTTCATCGTCGTGATTCCAGTCAAGCATTTTGTACTCGCGAAACTTTTGACCATAACTTGAACCGGCAGGAAACATACGACTGAGACCAATTAGCTCAAAAACCATACCCAAGAAAGTTGGAAAGGCACGACAAGATCTTTGAATTGAGCCATCGGTGTTCAATAGCTGCGGCGCTACAACACCGGCCTTAGGATGACTATCAAAGAACTGTAAAAGGGTTTTGAGGGCCCCAGGAATGATTTCAGTATCGGGGTTGAGTAGCAAGATAAACTGACCAGTGGCGTCAGCTAAAGCTTGATTATTGCCGGCGGCAAAGCCACGATTGTCGGCGTTGGCGGTGAGCCTGACCCAGGGATGGGCCTCGGCCACCATCTCGGCAGACTGGTCAGCAGAGGCGTTGTCAACAACGAACACCTCAACGTCTTTCAGCTCAGTAGAGCCGGTCAAGCTAACTAGCTCTTGCTTGAGCGAGGTCAAGCAGGCCCGCAAAAGCTCTCTTGTATTCCAACTAACAACAATGACAGATAAAAGCATGCGCTAATTTTATGTCATTCTGCCAGTTAACTGCACTAGCAACTGTTCACAATTGAAATTAGTGGCAAATTAGTCGCTAGATTTAGGAAACATCTGAATAACATTAGATTTGTCCGACTCATCCAATGATTGCCCCAATTCGTGCTGAGCAGCCTTTCTCAGCTCAACAAGTTGGGCGAAGACAGATTGCGCCACAACCTCAGTAGAATGATTGGCAAAGAAGTCAGCCAGCCACTCTAATTCACGAAATGGTTGAAATCCATCGTTAGGAGGGTGGGGCTTCATCGAATCATCTCTCAATTGATCGCTCGGTAAAATACTACAAGTGCGACAAGTACTACGAATATCACGACCGGAGGAAGGGTCGCTCGGTTCCACTTACAGCG
>CALRJJ020000687.1:0-3337 GCA_943367505.1 Flavobacterium psychrophilum
CCAGGCTTCACACTGAAGATTGGAAGGCCCCTCTGCAGAAGCCAATTTAAGCTGCTCAGGCTTGGTGATTCTGTCATCTAAGGCCATATCAATGTCTCCATAATTACCCAGTTTGATTTACCCAGTTTGGCTCATTCTCAAGCTCTAAGGTCAGCAATACGGCGCCAGGCTGGTCCACCGCCCTGCCCGCCGCCCTTTATACGGTCAATTGCCGCGTTAATCTCGAGAAGTACCTCGTACTCACTCTCCTGCAAGGCCGCCTCAAGAAAAGGTAAAGTCTCAGCAGTACCGAGGTCGTTCAAAAACCTCGCCGCTCGCCAGCGCACAAGCTTGTTGCCGTCTGAGAGAGCTTGGGCCATGGCAGCGGCGGCGCTGGCATCACCAATATCAGAAAGTGCGTCTCCAGCCGTGCGGCGCACTGCAACAGAGCTATCTTCGATAAGAGTTTGACAGAGACTAGGCACAACCAGGGCACTACCAGTGGTGCCCAAGGCCGCCGCCGCCAGGCGACGAACTTGAGCATTGCTGTCTTGCAAAGCCGCAATTAAGAGGCTGATAGCCACCGGCGATTGGCTTAGATCTAGCCGACAAAGCTCTTGCACCGCCAATAATCGTTGTTGCCACTGGTGATCAAGAAAGAGTTTTTCTATGGCACTAAAATCCGCCAATTCCGCCAACTCTTCCAATTCTTCCGATTTTTCAGACCCGTCCAACTCTTTTTTGCCAATGGCCTCACTAGCTGCCAAATCAAGACGCTCTGGCGAGAAATAATTATGCAGCTCCGACACTACCTGCTCAGCCATCTCAGCACGCGGGCCGTAGCGCCAACCATGATCGACCCATTGTCGCTCTTTAAGAAAATCAGCCCCAGTGGTCTTTTGTATCAGCTGAGCCGCTTCATTGAAGTGCGGACCAAGACTAAGACGAGTTTCACCCTCTAAATCTACGGCCTTGACCTGCATGGGAATGCCACTAAATGTCTGCACCAAAATCTGAATCTGCCCCTCTTGTGCTGCGCTTGAAGAAGCGGCAAGAGTCAAAGGAGAAGAAGAAGAAGAAGAAGAAGAACCACTATCAATAATTTTCTCACCGGTTAAAGCCCGGGTCGCTTGCTCTAAAAGCTGGCGCCAATCGGTGAGGGGATGGCGGTTTAAGGTAATAAAATCACCACAGACAAAGACACTCTGCAGGCCATCGATAGCTAAAAGCTTGCAGACAAACTCAGGAGCTTGAGGGCTGGAGTTGGAGTAGGTAGCCGTAGCACCAACGGGCTCAAAGAAATTGAGCTTGATTGAATTAGGATTGGGAGTAGTTTCAACTGAGCGTATTTGCATGTTTTTAAGTGAATTAAGACTTTTACTATCAACTTACAGAAAGCCAATCAGATTTGTAGCATAGCAACCGCCGCTGCTTCCCAACAAGGCTCATAATAGCTCTATGGTACTTCACTATTTAAGTTGTCGGGGTTGACTATGATCGAGCCCAAAGCAATTCGACTACAAGACCGGCCACCAGTCTGGCTGATTTCACTAGCAGCCATCACCATCGGCTGCTCATATTCAGCAATAACCAAGCTAACTTATACGACAGAACCACAGCAAACCACGATTGCTCAGGCCAGTGAAGAGCCAGAAGAGCTTGGTGAGGTTAGCGAAATCCCAACCGAAGAACGAAGCCTCGGCCGCTATACCTATCAGTACTTTGCTGGCAATACTTCTAGCAACCAACCTTATTTTCGCTTGCTTGACGGTGATCTTGAGGTATTTAGAAATTCAGTGCACAAAGCAAGCTATAAGTTACTGGCGTTCGAGTCAGAACCAAACCGCTATGTCGCCCATCTAAGCCCAAGTCAGGCAACAATTGTAGTTGAACAAACCCATGAGACTACCAGCGAAGACGCTAAAGAGAGCAGACAATATCTCATATTAGAGCTTGCTTCGCCCATAAAACTGCTCGCCACCCTAGACGGCGGCAGTAATCAGTTTGTTTTAGACAAAGTCACTGATAAAAATAACATTGAGCACATTCAATTGACCGGCAATGATCAGCTTGATGCCTGGGGTCAGCAACCAGTCAGCCCTAAGGTGGCTTTCGAGCTAGGCGTACTGAGCCAAACAGCTCCAGCCAAGCTGAGCTTGCAGAGATCTAGCCCGCGCAAGAAAGAGCAACTACTTAAACAAAGCAAAGAACTGCGCGCACTGTTTGCCGATTTAGAAACGGTTGAAGAAGTACCGATTACCTTTGCACCGGCTGAGCTGGCGGCAGAAATGGCTGACCTAATATATGAAGGCAATAGCAAACAAGCAAAGTTTCTCTTTGACCATTCTTGGCCGCCACACAGAAAGGGCAAGGCACAATTTGAAAAGGCCTTTAAGGCAGAATTAGCAAGAGGACAGTTTAGCGACCAGGTGGCAGCGTTAAATCACCCTTAGTCCAGAGTTTTAAGCCGTTCTTCCTAATCCATTGTCCAGTGAACACATCTAACCATTCTCCCCAAATAAATATGAGAGAAGCTGGAATAACCTTCCAATCACGGGTTTCAATGAGAGTAGGCTGATTCTTCTCAAAGAAGAAATGTCCAGCGAATTGTAAGAAGAGACCGAGAAAAAGCAAACCGACGCCTACCTTTTTATCACGCCCAAAGAGCAGACAAAAGGGAGTGGCAACAAGCACAGGCAGACCAATCAAGTGGGTGAGCTTACACCCCGGTGTGCGATGGCGTGAACGATAGTAGGCAAGACAGTCTTGTAGAGACTTCATGAGGCACCCAGCTAGAAAGGATTTGCTGTTACCAGAATAGCATTAGTCTTTTATGATCTTCAGGAACTCAAATCAGTCAGGCTCGTCGGTCAGAGGACAAACCCGGAAATTGCAAGAGAGCAACAATATGACTACACTAAATTTGAGCAAAGACGTACAAAAGCTTACAGAAATGATGAACACTATCAATTTTTGTATGCTCACAACCACAGCTGAAGATGGCAGCCTGCATAGCAGACCAATGTCTACCAACGGCAAGGTCGAATATGGTGGCAATCTTTGGTTCTTTACCTATGGACAATCACATAAAGTGTTCGAAGCACAGAGCCACAATCAAGTTAATGTTTCGTTCTCCGATATTGTCAAACATAACTATGTGTCACTATCAGGTAAAGCGGAACTAGTGCGAGACAGAGAAAAGATAAAAGAGCTCTGGGAGCCCAAAATGATTATTTGGTTTCCCGATGGAATTGAGACCGCAGACATCGCCCTTCTCAAAGTAACTGCAGAAAAAGCAGAATATTGGAATTCACCCTCATCTCCTGTTGCTCAAACCATTGCACTGTTTCAGGTGCTT
>CALRJJ020000688.1:0-3330 GCA_943367505.1 Flavobacterium psychrophilum
AGCATCAAATAGTGAGTCTAGGCCGCTAGCACATGCTGTTGAATCTGCTTTGGCTCGTCCCTTGGCACCATATTCGATGGCAACTTGTCCGGCTGGTGCATTGGGCATAAGTCTTATGACTGAACGTAAACCGAGCTTTCTTGCGCCCCCTTCAAGAAGCTTGATATGGTCTGCAGTGGTAGTTATCAGACCACCGACGCCAGTGCCCAAGAAAGTAGCAACACGCTCTGGGCTATTTGCTCTAACATCGAAGTTAGCGTCTTCAAGCGCTAATTTGGCCGCAGCCATGGCGAACAAGGTGACGCGGTCCATCTCTTTGAGCATCGAGCCGACTTTGCGCTTATCTGGAAAAAAATCTTGAATATTGAAGTCTTTTACTTCTGCGGCAATTTTGATTTCCAGGGCTACTGTACTTGGATCGAACAAAGTCAAGGCTGCAACGCCAGATTTGCCAGCTAGAAGAGCTTCCCAGCATTCGTCCTTGCCGATTCCGACTGGAGTTACCATCCCCAGGCCAGTAATAACTACTCTGCGCTCGCTCATTGATTCACTTTTCTTATATATGTATGTAACCCAAACATTTTAGCGCGCTTGCCACTAATGCTCGGTTTGATGCCCTTAGCTGATAATTAATTATCCTCTTTGAAACGAAGCTTTTGCCAAAGAAGTAGCAAAATGGCTAATTTTCCATTGAGCAATCGCCACCACTGATGGTGCCGTAATTGTTGTCAAAATCATCATCGTCATCGAAGAAGTGACATGGTTGTTCTTCGTTTTCGTCAGCTTCGGAGCTTTCCAATTCTGTTTCTTCTAATTCAGAATCTATATCAAAATGCTCACTGTCGTCTTCAAATTTCAAGTCTACGTAAGCCCGGAAAGCTTCGTCGGCAAAGCGGTTGTCTACGCCTTTGAGGAAATTCTCTACTGGATCTTTGTGTAGTCCGAACTGCTGGCTTCCCGTGGCTACGTAGCCGTGATCGGGTGTCCAGATCAAATTTTCATTTTGATAAATGATACTGGCTTCTTCACTCTCTCCGTTTTTCATGCGGCGACGAACTAAGCGCTCGTGCGATTGAACGTTCTTCTTGAAGGCCCGGTCTAAATCGATACCGATATCTTTGTAATCAGGCTCATGCCGACCGACTAAGTTCCAAAAATGTTGGTTGTGACTGGCTTCATGAACATGAGCCAGTTCGTGTAGCACTAAATAGCGTCGACCGCGTTCTGGAACGTTTTCTATAGCGAAGCGCGAAAATGTAATTACTTTAGTTTTAAGGTTAATTTGAGCCAGTCTTGTGTACTTTGCTGAACCAATTCGTACACCTCCAATGGTGACATTGAAGGTGGCATCGTTTATGCGTTTGACGTATGACTGCATAAACGATTTGTATAACTTGAGTGTAGCTTTTGATATACCGTCAGGGCTTTCACCGGGCTGGTCATCGGCCTTGGCCTTAGACTTCTCCAGATTGGCTGTGCGTCTACTAAACTCGTGAAATCTGTTATCTACTGTCACTTTTATACAGGTATTGCAAGTAGTGGCATAATTATTTATCGATTGTGATAGCTTAAGGGTTTTAGCCTCTTATGGCAACAGCTTGACTGGAGTATTCAGCAATGCAAAATTTGGCAAAATTGACTCTCATTACCGGCGGTGCCCGGTCCGGTAAATCGTTTTTGGCCGAGACCATGGCGCAAAAAAGTGAATTACCCGTGGTCTACTTTGCAACCATGGGCAAGATTGCCTCTGATGCCGAAGTGGTCGAGCGTATTGAGATGCATGTTGAGAGACGATCGCCAGATTGGCAAACCATAGAAGAGCCGTTGTTGCTGGCTAAAGCTGTTAAGAAGCTAGTGGTCAGTGCCCCCAGAACTCTTTGCTTGATTGATTGTCTCTCGCTTTTTGTCTCTAACCTTTTGCTCTCAATTCCCTACACAATTGAAAGCAGTGGAGTGCGCAAGGAGCTAGAAGAAAATATTCTGAGCGAAGTTGATGACCTTTTGGCTGCAATTTTTGAGCGTGACGATTTGAACTTTATCGTTGTCACCAATGAAGTTGGTTCTGGTATTGTGCCTGATAACAATTTGGCACGTAGTTATCGCGACCTTCTTGGGGTGGCCAATCAAAAGTTTGCTGCACGCGCTGAGCAGGTATTTATTGCAATTTCCGGGCTTGGTTTGCAGCTGAAGTGAAGGTTTCTACGCTGTGAAGTTGCAGGGCGTCAGGGCATAATATAAGTATGAATTCAAGTCAGGCCTCTGCGGCTGTTCCTCTAAATCTAGCGATATTGATAAAGTTGCTGAGGCCCAGGCAGTGGACTAAGAATTTAATTGCCTTTGCCCCAATATTGTTTGCTGGGCGGATGCTTGATGGCGATGCTCTGTTGCATACTTCGATGTGTGTTGTAGCTCTTTGTTTAATTTCGGGCTCTGTTTACGTCTTTAACGACATTATTGATGTTGACGCCGATCGTAAACACCCGACTAAATGCAAACGTCCTATTGCCGCTAATTTGGTCACTGTCAGAACGGCCGTAATTGTTGCCTCGCTGTCGCTGCTTGCCAGCTTTGTCGTTGCTTATTTGACTAGGCCGGCTCTTAGTCTTGTCTTGCTTGCTTATCTGTTGCTACAGGCAGCCTATATTTTAAAATTGAAGCAACGCATCATTCTTGACGTGTTTTGTATCGCTGCTGGGTTTGTTTTGCGTGCTTTGGCTGGTGGTGCTGCTGCTCATGTCCCTCTTTCTGCCTGGTTCTTGCTTTGTACTTCACTTGGAGCCTTGTTTCTTGCTCTAGAAAAGCGCCGTCAGGAAATTCGTAGCCTGGGTAGCGAGGCGAGTAGTCACCGCCAAGTCCTGGGGAAATACTCTATTGAGCTGCTCGATCGCATGGAAGCGGCTATTGTGCCCAGTCTAATTACGGCCTATGCCTTCTATAGTTTTCAATCACAGTATGGCCAGTGGATGATGGTGACATTACCAATGGTGCTCTATGGCATTTTGCGCTACCAGGTGCTCTCTGTGCGGGACAACAATACCGGCAGCCCAGAAGAAGTCTTGCTTAAAGATCGACCAATTCAAAATACCATCATACTCTGGCTTCTCGCCTGCATATCGGTAGTCTATGGCTGGTTGCCTAAGCTGGCAGCCTCGCTGGTTCATACTATCGATTCTTGGCGGCTGCCTATTTAATCTCTAATTTCTCGGCTTTGGCGTGCTCTTCTTTCAATTCTTTAGCTTTTTCGCTCCAGGGTCCAAGGGCAAAAATCTTGAGCATTGTCTGGCTGACCAGCTCTGCTTTTAGTTGGGCGCTGCTTTTGCTATCACCTGA
>CALRJJ020000689.1:0-3329 GCA_943367505.1 Flavobacterium psychrophilum
TGACATCCCAGCCCGATACAGCTCAGAAGAATTTGCCATTATTTTGCCCGAGACCAACGCCTCTGGCGCAGCCATTGTTGCCGAGCGCATTCGCAATCGCGTTGCTAGCCACGGCATTACCCATAACTGGCACAACCTAAAAGTGACTACCAGTGTAGGCTTAGCAGCCTTCCCTACCCACGCCAGAGAACACGATGAGCTTCTAGCCCGCACCATTCAGGCTCTAGAACTAGCCGTGCAGCGCGGTGGCGACCAGGTCATAACAGCTTAGGCCAGCCAATAACAATCAATATAAGAAGAAATTTCAGCGCTTAATGGCGTCAAAGCTTCATGCCAAGGCAGAAGAGAAGGCTTTCAAGAGCACTTTTACGCTAGAATTTGACCTTCGTAGGTCATTATTTAGGCTGTAATTTTTAAACCATGAGCATATTCGGACAAAAGAGCGGTTCCCACAAAGGCAGCTCCAAAGATTTCTTCCGAGACTGGAAACCCTTTGCGGTTTTAGGAGTCTTGGCCTGGTCATTGTTTTCACTCTTTCAAATTGTGCCAGAAGGCAATATTGCAGAGTGGCAGAGGCTAGCCAACCTCACCGGCAACGATCTTCAAGTAGAAGTTCTAAAGCGAGTCGAGAAGATTCCTGGCTGGGACAAGATGAACAACTACCAGCGTGAGGATGCAGTCAAAACCGAATATGACAATGCCGGTATGGGCAACAATATTCAGGTACTGGCTAACTACAAGGGCTACGCCCTGTTCACCAACCTCAAGCTTGGTCTTGACTTGCGTGGTGGTAGTCAACTTTTACTTAAAGCTATACCAGCACCACCAGAGGTGCCGGAAATTACGCCTCCTGTAATGGACGGTGTGCTCACTGTTATCAACAACCGCATCAACAGCCTTGGTGTCTCCGAAACACTCGTGCAAAGAGCAGGCAAAGACCGCTTAATTGTGGAACTGCCTGGTATCAAAGATCCGCAACAAGCAAAAGATCGTATTGGCACCACAGCCATGCTTGAATTCAAAGAACTCGACTTCACCTCCGAAGGTATTCCTTATTGGAAAGCAGTCGGCCTCACTGGTGCAGACTTCAAGAGAGCCCAGGGTACGCCTACAGCCGGCGGCACATGGCAAGTTGACTTTGAATTCAAAGATCGTGGTGCTAAGAAATTTGGTGAATTAACTTCGCGCCTGGTTGGTAAATGCATCGGTATTTTCCTTGATGGCCAACCTACTGACCGCGGTGCTGATGGCCGACCTGTGCCAATCGAAAGATACCAGGGCGTGCGCGTCAACGAACCAATCATGGGCGGCCGTGGCCAAATTACCGGCAGCTTCTCTCGCGATCAAGCCGTAGATTTAGCTCTCAAACTCAATGCTGGTGCTCTACCAGTGCCAATTGAAATTTTGGAAGAGCGCACAGTGGGAGCAACCCTGGGCCAGGATTCGATTCACAAAAGTCTAATCGCTGGCGGTGTGGGAATTGCTGCAGTTATGGTCTTCATGGTGGCGATTTATGGCCTACCTGGTCTTATTGCTGACTTAGCTCTCATACTGTATACACTGGCTACCCTGGCCATTTTCAAAACAGTGCCAGTAACTCTGACTCTGGCTGGTATTGCCGGATTTATTCTATCGATTGGTATGGCCGTCGATGCCAACATTCTTATTTTTGAACGAACAAAAGAAGAATTGAATGCTGGAAAAAATCTCTGGGTAGCTGTAGAAAACGGCTTCACCAGAGCGATGTCGTCAATCTTTGACAGTAACGTCAATAGCTTGATTGCTTGTAGTGTGTTGATGCTTTTTGGTACGTCGCTAGTCAAAGGCTTCGCCGTTACCCTGGCGATTGGTGTGGCAGTATCGATGTTTACAGCGATTACCGCCACTCGCACGATGTTGCACTTGATTCCATCAAGCCTCGGTTTGTTTGGCCATAAGACTGAAAAGAAAGCGAACAAAGTTTTGACCAAGGAGGCCGTATGACAGGGGCAAAGAGCAAAAACATAGTAGATATTGTCAAATATCGCACTCTCTGGTTTGCCATTTCATTGGTTTTAACCGTGCCGGGTATTATCGGGATTGCCGCTTGCTGTGCCAAGTTTGGCGCACCACTTAAGCCGGGCATTGATTTTACTGGTGGTTCGATTCTGCAATATCAATTTGAGAAGCCAACCACTTTAGAAGCTGTGCACAAAGTTTTAGAAGAGGCTGGCTTGACCGGCTCACAAGTGCAACAGACTTATATAGCTGGCAAAGAAGCTGTGGTAATGCGCACCAAAGCGATCGACAGTGAGAAACAAAAAACTGAGTTAGATGCGAAATTAACTGAAGCCCTCGGACCATTTAAGGCCATATCAGTCGATAAAGTTACAGCAACCATTGGTCCAGAGCTACTCAGCAACGGCCTTCTGGCACTGCTAGTGACCTTTGGCGGCATGGTGGCTTACATTAGCTACCGCTTCAAATTTGACTATGCCATTTGCGCCATTGCCGCTTTAGTGCACGACGTGCTCGTACTTTGCGGCATATTCGCCCTCTTGGGTCTAGCCTTTGGCACCGAAGTGGACAGCTTGTTTATCTCTGCAATTTTGACAGTAATTGGTTTTTCGGTGCACGACACCATTGTTGTTTTCGACCGAGTAAGAGAAAACGCCAAGTTTGTTGGTAGCAAAGGAATTGATCCTGTAACCAAACTAGAATTCAAAAAAACCTTTGGCGATGTAGCTAACGACAGTGTCAATCAGACCCTTGCTCGCTCACTATATACATCACTGACTGTTGTGATTACCCTGCTATCGCTCTATCTACTCGGTGGCAGCACCACCAAAGACTTTGTTCTAGCCATGTTAATTGGCATCATATCTGGTACTTATTCCTCCATCTTCAACGCCAGTTGTCTATTGGTTTGGTGGCGGGAAAGAAAGCAACAAAAGCGCTTACCGGCTGCAAGCTGAGGAGCTAACGAGCTAGGAAAACAATGACACATCAAGAACCTTTATCTGAAGAACAAAAATGGGAGTTACTGACGCGCCCAGAAAAGCTCGGCGAATTATTGCTGAAGCGCGGCAAGATCTCACTGACTCAGTTAGAAGAGCTAATTGAGGAACAGAATCAGTCGGGCGAGCCCCTGGGCAAACTTATTCTTGCTCGCGGCTTAATGACAGGCCAAGAACTTTTGCAAGCACTAGACATGCAACATAAAACCGACCAGGTGATAATCAAAGCCCTGACTGAGATGTATCAACATCATTCTAATGCTGAGGCTAATGCTGAGGCTAATGCAGAAGCAGAAGCTGAAGACAAAGCCGACGACAAGTAATTAACTGCTC
>CALRJJ020000690.1:0-3329 GCA_943367505.1 Flavobacterium psychrophilum
AAAGAGCGCAAGGCCAACTGACAAAGCGACTTTTAACAATTTGCATCCGTTATTGCGACCGCGCATAAGCACCTCAACTATCCACCTGGATAAAGCGTCAGCCCTCAATGGAGCCTCGCTAAAGAATAAAGCATTGACCATGTCATGAGGGCAAAGACGCTAGCAAAAGTTGCCAGGCGTAACAAAGGGTTAGACAAGACCAAACTCTATTTGAACTCGAACGTGGCCTGTTTTCCAAGATAGGCCGCGGCACTTTGCTTGAGCCACTGCTTCTGCTTGGCGTCACCCTTCAAATAGGCATCGAAAAAGGCCACGCTAAGTTTATTGATAAGCTCATGAAACTGAGCGTCTTTTGCCAAGTCACGCTGACCCAGTGCGCGAGCATTAGTTCCACTAAAAATGGCATGATCGCCACCATTGAAAATAACCTGATACTGGTCAGGAGCATTGATATTTTTGTATGGAATCAAACGATCGGCAGCGGAGTTGTTATTAATGGGCGAATTGTCTTCAGTTCCGGTCATACTCATGCCAGGAATTTTGATTGAGCCATAAAGATTCTTGGCATCACGACCAGCCAGATTGACAGGCGGGCTCATATAAATCGCCGCCTTCACTCTCGGGTCGGCCTCATTGATACGCTTGGCACCCGTACCAAAGTTCTGACCAGCAATGGCCATTGTGGTGCCCGCTCCAAATGAGTGCCCGGAGCAACCGATCTTGCTCATGTCGAGCTTGCCGTGCCAAGCCCCAGCTCCGCTATTGAGCCGCTCAAGCTGATTAAGTACAAACTTGACGTCATCAACCCGGGCGCGCAAATTCTCGCCGGTCATCCCCTGTTTCATCTCACGCATAACGCCTTGTTTCATGCCCTGTGAATTGCCTGGCTGCACCGTGAGCCGCCCATCTTTGAAGGCTTCTTGCCAGAGGGTGGAATCGCTGCCAGGGTGCTGTAGATGCATAGACAAATAGCCATTCTCAGCCATGGCTTCACCAAAATATCCAGCCGCTTCGCGAGAGCCACCCAGGCCATGGGAGAAGATCACGACAGGCCAAGGTCCAGCACTTTTAGGCTGATAGATTTTAATTGGGATGGTGCGCTTGCGAGCGGGGTCTGTCCAGTCTTGCAGCGAAATAATGACATTGGGATTGTTGGATTTTGCAGCATCGGCAGCCTTCTTCGCCTGCATCAGTTTCTGCAGTTTAGCGAATCTCTCAGCACGATTGCCCTGGAGCATGCCTTGTCCGCCGCCCTGACCAAAGCCCTGTCCGCCGCCCTGACCAAAACTCTGGCCCAGCGGTTGCCCTGAACGCTGACCAGCAGCTTGATTGCCGCCATCAGCATTACCCTGCGCCATGACTGGCAGAACGGCCAGCATTCCCAAAATCAAACCAGTGGCCGAACCGGTAACAGAAGATTTGCAGTGAAACACTTTAGCCTCGCAAATACAGAACGAAAACAGCATCAGTTTAGCAAGGCTGAATTCACTTGTCTTGCAAGATTCTATTTCTATTTCTGCTGATCGTTAGTCACCGACCCTTGATATGGAATAGCCCAGGCAGGAACCGAGGTGTGATTGTCTCGAATCAAACCTGGAACTTGTCTGGCGCCACGGGCAACAAAGTGCTGCGAATTCTCCTTTTTGAGAACATCAATCATCTTGCCGATGTTGATGGAGCCCCAACCGGTTGAGGCATCCCAACCTGGCCCGGCAGGATAGCCCTTGACACCACCATCGGTATTATTGCCAACGGTAATATCGTGATAGACCTCAGGGTTAGTCTTACCCAATCTATAAAGAGTGGGATTCCAAAAACCAGTCGGTTTGCCAGTTGCCTGCGAGATCATAGCCGCAGCCACTGCTTTAGCTGGAGCAGAAGCGCTGGTGCCACCAATGGCAGAGATGCCTTGGTCAGTATAGGTATTCCAGCCACTGCGCGGATCGGCATTACCAGCTATATCAGGAACACCTCGACCTTTGAAGGCAGGGTTGTTCAAATTGTCAGGCATGACCACATCTTTCTGATAGTCAGGCACTGGTGTTCTCAGCGACCGACCACCACCAGTAGCGCCACTTCCAGACCAGGTTTTCTCAGAGCCCCAAGTGCCATCGGCTTTCAAAACCAATTGCGTGCCACCAACAGCGGTGAAATTGGCTAAGCCAGCGGGTAGGTCAACCTGTGCTTTCTTACCGCTCCAGCCGTCACCAGCACCATCATCACCAGAAGCCACAGTAATCGTAATCTTCTTCAGAGCAGCCCTTCTTCCAGCATCTTCCATAGCCGCTGCCGCCTGGTCTGTCCAACCAGGTTCATTCATACCCCAACTGATACTAGCGTGGGTGATCTGCTTCTCGCCAGGCTTAGGGAAAGTGATGCGGTCGATACCATTAGGCATACCAGTATCGTTATTTGGTGCCTGAATCATCACTGTCTCAGCTTTAGGCAAGGCCTCTTTGTGAATAACACCATCAAGAGCATTCTCACCATTGGCTCCCCGTGGGTCAGACCTTGGCGCAGTGTCGCCAATGTTGATCACCTTAAATGTCTTAGGATCAATTCCCTTAGAGGCAAGATACTCATTCCATCCCTTTGGCATTGTGCCACCAAGCGAAAGGAAACCAGTGGTCAAGCCAGCACCATCAGTTTCAGGGGCATTGTAGGCTTTAAATACTTCAGCAGTATCTAGAGGTCTAGCGCCAGAAGCTTTTGGCTTGGCATGCGCTCCAGCGGCGTCAGGGCCGACTGCACCTTGCACTTCACCCAAGAACTCAGGAGGCAAATCAGAGAGCCTGACATAATTCGTATGGAACTGCGGCCTATTGTCTAAGCCCAAAACACCCTTGATATGCGGCGCTACCTCAGCCGGCACCGACAAGGTGCCAGAGCGGCCACGATAGATAAAGCCGTTTTGCTCAAACTGCTGCAGATTGGTACCAAAGGCCGTTTGCATTTGATCAACAGAACCCTTGAGCACAATGCGCCCAGAAGCGTGGGTTTGATCGGTTACAGCAAGCCCGTGGTCGGCAGCAAACTTGTGCACGGCCTGCGCTGCTGTTGGATCAGTACCAAACTTAGCTTCAATCTCGGCGTCGGTTAATGCCTTGGCACCATTAGAGATGCGATCAATATAACGGTCCATCAAAAAGGTCGAGCCTTTAGTCTTGGCCAAGACAGTGACACTAATATCTTCGACGGGGTTAATCTCGCCCATGAGCTTGCCCAGGGGAGCTGGACGTTGAGTATAAAGCAGGCTGGCACGGTCGCCTTCTATACTTATTTGCGAAGCTATGCTGACGCTCCGAGCGCCTAAATGCCCTGCTGAACTT
>CALRJJ020000691.1:0-3326 GCA_943367505.1 Flavobacterium psychrophilum
ACAAAGCAATAGGCCTGTGACACTTTGGCCGATAGCCAGTTCCAGACTCTGGTCACAACCTTGCTGGCCAAGTTCCAAACTCTGTTCACAACCTTGCCAACCCAGTTGCAGAAAGCCACAATCTGCTTCCAGCACCAGCGAAAAACCGCTGCTACTTTGACAGACAGCCAGTTCCACCCCCTGGCCGCAAGCTTGCTGACCCACCTCAGCAACTTCTTTCCCGGTTTAACACCGCCCAGATAAACCAGCGGAAAGATGTGACTATAGGTGAGCACTGCGACGAGCAGACTCAAAAGCGCGGCCAGCGGACCGCCAATCGCGAACAACGAAATCAGGCTTCCAGCAAGAGCAAGTAGTGCGGCCATGCCACCGAGAGTTCGATGCCAGGCATTGCCATCGTAGACCTGCTTTCGCAGTGGCTCTGCCGTCTTCAGCCAGAGTAAATAGAAAAGCATGAAGAACCCGATCACACCCTTAATCGGAATTTCAAGCAGCTTGAGGAGCGGATTTTTCCATGAGCTCTTATTTTTTTCTTGCACGATATTCTTTCTAAGAAAAAGAGACGAAAATTTTCTAAATACGAACAAGGCCCTAGAGGCACTCAAGCACTAGAGCAGTTTCAGCGCGACCACCAAGGGCCGGCATTCGTCGATCTTTGCTATGCGGTTGACGCAATTGTCGTTTTCCCGACGGCAGATCAAATACTTCAACCCCCGACTCACCAAGCACGGCCAGCGTGTCTTGGTCGAGAAAGAGAAGCTGTTGAATCAGGCCGCCAGCAAAGGTTTCGATGCAACCCAGACGAGATTTCACGAAGCCTGGCAAATACCAGTAAGGTGCACCAGTGACGGTATCGCCAACCTCAAAAGCAAATGGCACGGAGTCAGACATGCAAACGGCTTGGGCATTCTCAACATTCAAAAGCCAAACCTTGTTACCGTCACCAGCAAATGCCATCCCTGGTCCCTCGGGTTGAGCAGCGATCGAAAAGCAGTTCCAACTGCAATCAGAATCAAGTCGTGCGGCTCCTTGACCAAGAACTTCAAGGCGGACGATGCCGCCTTGACTTCCGCAGACATACAGCTCGCAGTTGGAAGCCGAAAAGGTAATATCGACAATGTTGCCCATGTCACAGAGCCATGCATCGAAAACCAAGTGCGGCTCATCGAGATCAAGATTCCAGACTTCCACCACACCGCCCGTGCTACCAAGAGCGACATAGCGGCCGTCACGGCTAGTCTTGATACTATAGAGCTCACCGGCTTCAATACGAGATGGCAGAGGAGCAACTTGCTGACGACTGCGCAAACAATAGCGCTGCACTTTCCCAGAATCGTCGCCACCGTACAGCAGTTCGGTAGCTTTACGTCCATCATCATCGAGGAAATCACGAGTAACAGCAACAGTGAGGTTATGGGCTCTGGGTACAGAGCGCCGCACAACACCATCGCCCCTGAGGCGAGCCAACTTAAGCTCGCGCCATGGACCAACAATACTAACTAAATACCTGCCACTCGCCGAGAATGCAGCGCGGCAAATACTAGCCGGGGAACCAGCAGCAGACACAATCGTTCGGAGCTTTGTCATCACTAGTCTCACTTTACGAAAGAGGTTAAAAGAGAGCCTGTAAAGACCCTTTGAGAAAAGCACACAAAACAACGCAAGCACAGAAACGAGATGCGGCCGCACAGCCGCACCTCTAAACACGTTGATACTATGGACGCCAGGAAGTAGGCGAAGGAAGCCTACGAGTCGCTCTCGACTTCCTCATCGATATCCTCATCGAACCCACCTGAATCATCAGAATCATCAGGATAGAAGGGCCCGATCTCTTCAACATTGCCTTGCGGCAGACTCTCGTAATCGATGCCCTGATCCTTCCACCGCTGCAATCCTGTCTTCAGCCAGCACTCGGGTGCATCCTTCACCGGATACTGCAGCTCTCCTTGATCTTCGATGTTCAAGACAATGGCATCCATTCCAACTGTCCGAACCAACTCCTGCGCGCTGACGATGTGCGGGATACCGCCATAGAGGGAACTCCCATAGAAATGAGCATAGGTGCCAGCATAGACCACAAAATCCTTGCGGTCCAAAATCCAAATCCCTTTGTCAAAATTCGCCTTGGTCATGTTTGTCATAGCAATTTGTCCAGTACTGAAAGTGAAAGTGAAAACCGGTCAAACACAAAGATATCGAGCAGCGGCACCACCACAACTGGCACCACTGCTCTAAAGTTTTGCCGCCACCGTTAAGGCCGAGGCAAACTGTCGATGTAACGAAGCGCCAAACTAAGCGCTACGATGGAATGATTGTCGGCAATCTTCGAGCCAATCTGCGCCATCGCCTCTTCACGGGACCAAAGGCAAACTTTGAGATTATCTTCAGAACCGCTCAGTCTCGCAGTTAAACGGGCCTGATCCACTTGCAGTTGCACCAGGAAATAACCAGGAACCACGGCACTTGTACCAGAGTTCTCGGCGACGTTGCCCAGGTGAGTAACAGAAGCGACGACAGCGCCAGCAAACACCTCTTCACCCAGCTCTCTAGCAACGGTGCCGAGCGGCAAATCACCGATTTTGAGAGTACCAAGCTGGCCTTGAATTTGCGCCTGATCTAGCTTCTCGCCAAAGCCGCGGGGAACCTCATAGGTCCAATGACAGAGAGGCAAGCGCCACTGTTTGACCAAGGCAAACTTGCCGTTGACTAGAACAACTATCACAGCACCGTCACTGACTCCACCATTGGCATTGAAGCGCACAGTGAATTCACCCGCTGCACCACCAGGAAATACAACAGCCAATTTGACATCGGTAAAGAAGCGACGAGAATGTTCGTAAATTTCGACAATACGGACAATCTCAATTTCACCTTCAGTGCTCAAGCCGAGCTTTCGCAAAGGTTTCAAGCCGCGACTCTCAAGCTCCTTGTTGATGGTTTGAAGCCGCAATGTTCTCTCTTCGATTTGTTGATTCATGATCTATCCTTCTGCCTCAGCAGAAAAGGTTTTGAAATGGAAAGGGAAGCCTCTGCTTCCCCCGGAAGTAACCCTTCCGAAATTAACTACTCGTGACACAAGCTATCTAACGTTTAACGTCTTACGTTTTACTCGGGCAACACCGCGAGAATAAACAAGAAGTTGCCAAAGTGATGACAACCAGCTGCTTCCAGTGCTGGCTGAAAGCGCATGGTCTTGGGCTGGAAGACTGGCATGCGGAAGTCGTCAAGCGTGAATTCGATCAACTCGATACCTCCATCGCCCAATACAACCAAAGTATTCGAATCGGGCACGAACTGCAGCGAGCTAATTCGGTTCATACTCCTCA
>CALRJJ020000692.1:0-3326 GCA_943367505.1 Flavobacterium psychrophilum
TTGAGTCTTCTGTAATCGAATAGAGATCGGGAAAGATAAGATAGGCAGCGTCAACTTGCCCGCTGGTGTTCGATGTAATTTCGCCGTGGTTGCCCGTAGCAACGAAATGTTGTTCTGTATGGTTGTTAGTGCCATCTAGTAAAAGTGCAGGAAGAATGTGCTGTATTTCTTGGACTTGACCAAGTTCTAGTTTGTTGGGTTTTGAGAGACTATGAATGTCGATTAGGCTTAAACTACCGAAGTTTATTTGACTAGTATGTGTATCGCCTGGTAAATCGCTTAGTCCATCGTTAAGTCTGTTCTTCTGCTTGTCACTGTGGTTGGCCGATTCGCTTAAGGGCCTGCCGTCTTCTCTTGAAACAACGAATTCCTGCATAGTTTCGCCTCCCTCGTAGAGCAACCATTCTTGCCTGATGGATTGCACTATAGGAAGCGAAAATAAAAGTATCGTTGCTAAATTCTAGGTGCTGGGTAAAGACGCCATCATCTGCCTTAGCACTGGTACTAACTGTGCGGCAGTCTGATAGCGGTCGCGGCTTTCCATCTGGGTGCAGCTCACTACTATTTCACTCAACTCTGGTGAAATGAGATTATTGTGCTCTTGGGGGTTTGAAGTGCTGAGTGCCTCAGGTTCGACGCCGGTGAGGAGGAAGTAGAGAGTGCAACCGAAGGCGTAGATATCACTTTGCACACTGGCTTTGCCGCGAAATTGCTCTGGGGCTATAAAGGCATGTTTGCCTACGAATGTACCTGTGGCATTGCCGATAAACTCATTGGCTGCGCCAAAATCAATCACCACAATCGAACCGTCTTCGCAGAGCACAATATTGTCAGGTGTGAAATCGCGGTGAATTAGCGGCGGGTCTTGCTCGTGCAAATACTTAAGAATATTCACCATTTGTAGTGCCCAGTTGATCACTGCGCTTTCTCTTTGCGGCCCGTTTTGCTTTACGAGTTGCCTCAAATCTTGGCCGTTGACATAGTCGAGCATAAGATAATTGCGCTCTTGCTCAACGAAATAGTCTAATACTTTGACTATGTTGGGGTGATTGATCTTAAGCAGCAGCGCGGCTTCGCGGTCGAGCATTTCTCTGGCTTTCGCTTGGGCACTTTCGATGGCATCATCAGATACAACAGCTTCTTTTAGAACCACTAGTTTGCGCTCTTCTAGCTGGCAAAGATAGACAGCAGAAAGGCCGCCAAGAGCCAGGTGACGCATTACTTTTAGAGTACCGTTGCGCATCACTCGACCTGGGTCAAGGGGTACGAAGGAAGTTGGGCAAAATCTTCTACTCAACTCCTCTTCCCACATACCGGTGAAGCTCAGCTGTGGTGTCTCGTTGCCGGTTACCTGGTTCTTCAGCTCGTGCACACTCTGGTCAATCTCAGAGGTATTGCCCCACATTTCCATTGCTATTAGCAATTTTTCCATGTCTGTTGAATCTATGTGAGTGAGGGTGAGCGGAATGGCACCTTTGGTGGTCATGAATGTAATCTGCTTTTTCTGCCAATCTTTTTGATTGGCACCGCCTACGGTGATCTTCTTGATGTCACCCCAACGTAGTAACTGGTTGTGTCTGAAGATTGAAAATGGTAACTTGACGCCGTCTTTGTCAATTTGAATAGCTTCGTGGGTGAGCCAGTTGAGAAGCAGCATGCTCACTGCAAAGATTGTCAGGGTGGCCAGGCCAATGGCGCATATGCCCGAGTCTGTCTGTTGAGAAACGATAAAGCTAAAATACTGAGTGATAATAACTATTGTCGCTGTAAGGGGACAGGCCACTCCCCAGACCGGAAATGTCAGGCGCAGGAAAGATAAAGCGGTGTCACGCTGATGATCAAGATATTTTACTCTTACCGCTAGTTCGGCCATTGACTCACCAGATCACTAATCTACATGTACTTTGATGCATTTTGATGTATTTTGTCGTCACGCTTCTATAGCTTCTTTGTTCGTTTCTCTTATTTCGATTGTCACCCCTTCGTCAGTGTCTGAGCTTGCTGCACCGATGGCCAGCTGATCTAGATCGCTGTCATCAATTGATTGACCTAAGCTCCTTGCTATTTCTGCCACAGATTTAAATCGTTTATTGAGATCGAGAGCTGTGCATGAGCGTACAATCTGGTCGAATTCTTCGCTAGTTTTTACTCCAGCTTCGATGGGGCTTGATTGGGTAATCGCTTCTGGTTCTTTTCCGGTTGCTAAAAATTGTAGTGTGGCGCCCATGGCATAGATATCGCTCTGCAGAGTTGCTTTGCCTCTGAACTGTTCTGGTGGTAGATATGAATGTTTGCCTGCGATAGTGCCGGTGGTGCCAACTTGTTGAATCTGGGCGACGTTAAAGTCAATTAGCTTGAGATTATTGTCACTGGTTAGCATCAAATTATCTGGTGTAAAGTCGCGATGAATGATCGAGCGCTTGTGCAGATAGGCAAGTATTTGGCACATTTGTCCTGCTAACTGGCGAATAGATTCTTCTGACAGCGCGCCTTTTTCAGCAATGAGCTGGCGCAAGTTCTGTCCGTCAATATGTTCTAGGCCAATATAGCCGCGATGGTCTTCAAAGAAGTAGTCTTGTAGTTTGACAATGCCATCACTATCTAAAGACTCTAGTATTTTTGCTTCTTTTTCAAAGCTCTTCAGTGCTTGTTCTTTCAAGTTGCGATCGGCATAGGCCGGCACGATAGTTTCTTTGAGGACAATATTGCAGTTGTTGAGCTCATCGCGGCAGAGATAGGCTGTGCCTTGTCCGCCGACGCCGAGGCGCTTAATTACTTTGTATTGATCGTCTTTGAGCCTTTGTCCTGGAGATAGTGCTTGACTGCTGTTGCGTTCAGGAGCCGATGATAGTGATTGCAGCCAGAGTTCTGTGTAGCTGCGTTCACGGTGGGGCAACATCGCTTCGCTTAGTTCACTGGCGATGGTGCAGCCGGGGGCAAAGCGTTCTAGCGCATGTGCTAGCCTGGGCCTGTCGTTTTCTTGAATAGCAACTAAATCAAGATAAAACGATTTATTGTCTTTCAAATTAAACTTGATTTTCGCTACACCATCAGCACTTCTGTCTAGGGCAACAGAAATTACCTCCGGCCATTTGATTTGAGATAGGCCCAGTGTATTGCCAGCCATAGTTATGGCTAAATTGAGACCATTGGCGTCGATACTGAGTGAGTTTGGCCGCAGGAGCGCTTTTAGGGCGAAGGCTGAGGCGTAGGCGAGAATCAGAGCTGAAATAGTAAGAGCTATGGGGTGGGCGGAGAGGTGATAGAAGACTTCACCGGCTTTATATGTATAAGAAAAGATCGGCGAAGTGGTGTCAGTTATCAGC
>CALRJJ020000693.1:0-3325 GCA_943367505.1 Flavobacterium psychrophilum
ACGAAGGCTTCGTTTTTCCTGTAGCACTTGATAGAGACATAATAATTGCAGCACGTGCAATTGATGGTGACTTTATTGAGATCTACTCCGAAGACTACAATCAGAAAGATCGCTTCTCGATTGCAGAAATCATCAAAACTGAAGAGAAACCCTGGTCAAATTATGTGCGCGGAACAGCCGCAGTGCTGCTCAAGCATGGCTATAAATTTGGTGGCTTTCAAGCAGTTAGTAGCGGCAATGTTCCGCAGGGCGCGGGTCTAAGTTCGTCTGCAGCCTACGAGGTCGCCGTCTGCTATCTCATCAACACCCTATCTAATTTATCACTGAGCAAAAAGCAAATCGCTCTCTTTGCTCAGGAAGCAGAAAACAGTTTTGTTGGTGTCAATTGCGGCATCATGGATCAGTTTATCTCTGCATTCGGTGAGTCTGACTCGGGGCTACTTATCGACTGCCGCACTCTTGATTTTAAACCGATTGCACTTAATTTGAAAAGTCGCGAACTGGCTCTTGTGGTTGTGCACAGCGGTGTTCAGCGAGGTCTTGTCGATAGTGAGTACAACGAGCGCCGCAGACAATGTGCCGAAGGTGTTCAACTATTGGCAAAGCACCTCAATCGCGAAGTGAAAAGTCTACGAGAAATAGAAGAACACGAATTAGAAGAATGTGCTATCTCAATGCCAGAGATTATCTTCAGGCGCTGCCGCCACGTCATCTCCGAAAACGCTCGAGTTTCAGCCACTGTAGAGGCGTTTGAGACTGGCGACCTTGCACGCGTTGGCAAACTACTTGCGGCTTCGCATCAGTCACTGAGACAAGACTTTGAAGTAAGCTGCCAGCCAGTTGACACATTGGTTGAACTGACGGCGAATCATCCTGGCGTAATCGGTGCGCGTATGACCGGTGGAGGATTTGGCGGTTGCATCGTGGCATTGATGGATAAAGCGGCTGTGCCTTCGTATACGGCTAGCGTGCCAGCCGAATATTTGAAGCAGACCGGATTAAAGGCCACAGTCTACGACTGCCAAGCAGCTTGCGGTGCCTCTACTCTTTGAACTGAATCTTCTAGTATCTTTGTGCTCTCATGGATTCAAACAGCCGACAACTGGGAAAGAAACATCAAATAGTTCGCCCAAAAACGGTTCGCCCAAATCCAGAGTAGGTTATGAGCAAGAGCACAACCCGGCAGTTAAGAGGCACCCCTGGAATCCCAGTCTTGCACAAGATGCTGACCAAGGCGGTTCAAGAGCCGGGCTTTTCTAACGAGGTAAGCTGGCACAATCAAGAAGGCCAGCAACTCACATTAGAAGTAATTTTGCCAATTACGCCTAGAGTGCCACATTGGCAGGTGTTCTTAAAGCGCATCGACGAAAAGATTCTGCTGGGCGAATATCACGGTCATGACACCCTGATGGTCTTTAAGAACGTTTCGGTGATAGCCGAATCAGAACCAGTTGAGAATCTGGACGATGCCGCCAAGTTGGCCAAGGTCATGGAAATCCGCTTAAAAGCAAGCCAGGTGTCAACCAGAGACGATCTGCCCGTTCCCGACTTTGCGGACCAGCCAAAGCCAAGCGCTGTCTATCTAAGCAGGCTGACGGCCAATAGGCTACCGGCTCTGACTCCAGATAGTGCTGCTGCCGATACCATTGCCCCGCCGCCAGCTAGCTCTCAGCCACAGCCGGCCGAGGCGAGCCCTGGCCCTGCACCCACCCCTGCCCCTGCAGCCGAGTCGAAACCAGACGGCAATGGCCTCCAAGACCAAGACGAACTGATTTCCAGCTATTTAACTACACGGTCGAGTGCCAGAAAATCAAGATCAAAAGCGGCCGCGCCGCCTGCAGAAGAAAAGCCCTTCGACCCCACCGCCTCATATACAGACATCACGGCCATCGACCCCACTGGGCAAGCAAGGCTCGGCAACCTAACCGAGAAACCACTGACAGAGCTTCTGCTCCATTTAAGCGAGGAGCACTTCACCGGCCGCGTGCGCCTGGAGAGAGAAGGGCAATCGGCCGTCATGTTTTTGGTGGATGGCCTGCCAGTGGACGCTTCCCATGGTGAGGCCCGCGGCAACATGGCCTTGATGGAGCTATTTCTCTGGCAGGACGGCCACTTCAAAATTACACCCAGCAAAGTGGGAAGCAATCGAAGCGTCACCTGGCCCTTAGAGACCATCATGCAAAACAAGGCTCACTTGACGGCTCTGGTCGAAGACCTCGAATCGGCAGGCGTGTTCAATACCTCTACCTTCAAACAGACCTGCCCGCAGCTTACACAAGAGCAATTTCAAACAGCCTTGGGCGATAAGACCTCAATAAACTTAGACACATTGAAGTTGCTCTATCAACAGATGGATGGGCGCAAGACTTTAGCCGACTTTGAAAGTCTCAACCTCTTCCCCAAATACATACTGTTGCGCTGCTTGAACTACTTAATGAGCCGCAATTTGATCTGTATCTCAAACAAAGCGCCGATCAAAAGCAAACGGGCATTGAAAGAGAAGAAGATTGATGCTGCAGCAGTGCGATCGGTAATGCTGAGTCTTCGCAACAGAGACACCGGGCTGCTTACCGCGCCTGCATTTCTCTATTTTCTGGAAGAAGAATTCTTTCGCAGTTTCAGAAGCCGTAACTCAATGTCGCTGCTTCTAGTTGACTTGCGCCAGATTGAGCCTACTCCTCAGGGAGTGCGGATAAACTTGGTCAACAGGCAAACTCTAGCCGATGCAGCGCTGCAAATTTTTAATTGCAAACGTCAAACCGACGGCGCCGGGCATTACGAAGCACAAACCATCGCCCTGTACTTACCGAACACAAATTTGAGTGGTGCCACTACAATGGCTAAGAAGATACAGAAGGTACTCGGGGCCAGACCGTTGGCCGGTATGGAAGGCAAGATGCTAGTAGTAATGTGCGCCATAGCAGGAATTCCGGAAGACTGCACCAATCTAAATAACCTGCTTGCTTCTGCCGACTGTGCCTTGCACAAGGCGAACAGTGAAGGTTTGCCCATCGTGCGCTACAAAGATCTTGAGTAATTGAGGCCTACCACTTACCGTTCATTTGTTTAGCAAGCGCAGTCACTAGTTGTTTAGCAGCATCAGGCACCACTTCACTCTCAAAATATTTCTTGCCACCACCAGTATCAGAAGTCCAAGGTGCCTTGCCAATTGTCAGTCGGTCTACTCTGGCTGCAACCTTACCGGTTTGCAAATCAATTATCTGGGCGGACACAACGAAGGTGTAGCGATTTGACCACTTGGTTGGCCGCCACATAATCTCGTCTACAACGCCGGTCAGCAAGTAGCGCATAGATAAGGCAGCAC
>CALRJJ020000694.1:0-3315 GCA_943367505.1 Flavobacterium psychrophilum
GTCCTGTATTACTGTCAATCCAAGCTCACACCATGATAAAAAAGACCCTATTGCTCTTTTGTCGCGGAATCATGGCAAGGTCTATGTTTCTGTTGACGAAGTACAGCTGCCGACGAACAGCAACCAAATCATCAATATTTTGCTCCAAATCAACCTCTTCACAAAATTCGTTGATCTGACGCATCCAGTCATTTGCCTGTCTTAGAAGCTTGCTCGATTTACTAAACTGCAGTTCATCAGCACAAGCTTCATTGGCGAGCTTCAGTTTTTCACCTGTGGCCTTCAATTCGGCACTGAATTGCCGTTTTAACTCATACTTCATCCAGTAAAAGTAAATTGCAGCTATGCAAATGCTGATCAAAATGCCTGTGATAATTTCATAGTCGGTAGTTGACATAAGTATTCCTGATAAATGTTAGTTGTTATGAGATGTTAGTAGCTCAGAGAAGTCGGCGACGACCTCTCTGTCTGCTGCAAGATGTGAATCGGGACAACCGAAAATGAGAACCAAAGGCGTAGTTCCAGTGTTATGTAACTGGTGCAACATCGTGGGAGAGATCGAGAAAGTATCTCCAGCTCGCACACTAATGGGCTCATTCCATACTTCTGTCCCTGCTTCACTGACCACACCGGTATAGAGCGAGCCACTGCCAAAGGAGATGATATAAAGCTCTTCCCCAGCAAAGTGACGGTGAGCCTTTACCTTGGCGCCTGGTAATAGTTTCGTGACGTGCAATCTGAAGTCAGCGTCTCCTGTTAAGGCAGCATGAGCAATGCCCACACTGCTATCAAGAACTGCTGATTCCAGGGCCTGGTCCAGATTTGTAAGCGATACCGCTGGCATCGAAACAAACGGAACTTTCGAGTTTTCCATAGAAGTAAACCGCGCATACGCCAGCACCAGAGAGACTCTTACTCAGTGCTGGGCTAATTAAGTTAAGTGCCACCGCTATCCGGCGATGACCATTGTTGTAGAACCCTAGTCAGACAGCAGTTATCCGCGCGGCATAACAAACGGCGGAGGTGTGCGGAAGCTAGAGCAAGACTCAAATTCATCGTGAAAGACCAATGAATCGTCCGCTACTGGGGCAGCACCTTTAACCACAATTGACTGAGTGCAATCGTCCATGCTGTTAAACCAAGCGTCTGGGTCACAAGCACCTGAAAGACTGCTGCAAGCAGCATGCATCTGTTCTTGAGTCAACATGACGAGAGCAGCAAAACAATGTTCGCTAATTTTGCTCGCTTCACATGAGCCATTAGCGTCATAAATCTGCTCTTCCAACGTTTGCACCTGATGGCTAAATTCACCAATGCTCAAACGGAAGCAAGATGGCTGATCGGGAAATTTGGGGTGCACCAACTTTACTGTTGCTCTTCCTGCGCCCAGTGCCCTAGCCTCAGTCGACCAGTGCAGATCATACATTTGATAGTGCTCATCAGCCACGTCATCATACCTCTCAAGCTGAGCATCACCCTCAACGCTAAAGTCGTATTCAATTGCCGAGATTAGAAAAAGGCACAGAGATTCGTCTGACGGAAACGAAATAGCCTCTTCTAGGCCATGAAACCCTTCTTTGAAATTATACAATCTAGCAAAATCTTCTCTAGAACCTGACAAACGTAGTCTTAATTTGTTCATTTTAATCTCCAAAATATTGTGTTTAAACTGGCAGCTTATGGATTGGTAGATTGACCAACTCCAAGGCTGTCTTTAACCGCGCTAGCTTTATTTTTGAGCAATTCAACGGAGACATCGGAAAAATTACTTATGCGAATAATCTTCCAAAACCAATCTCCATCTGCCCTTGCCAGTTCAACCTTAACGCCGATGTAGTGCTCTTTATCGTCCTGAAAGTTGAGAGTCAGTAGCCAGTTCGAGCCAACAGCTTCTCTAGCAAAATAATCGATTCCGGTGTAGTGGTAGCGATCAAAGCCCAACTGTTTACTCAAGGCGTCTAAGTTAGTGCTATAGCCAACACTCTGGCCTGCACTGTTTTGAACATCATCAGCCAGCGAACCAGCGGCTACAGAATCGCGAATTTCGCTCTTAATTGCCGCTTCAAGGTCTGCCTGAAAGAGTGAAGCAAACTTGCTTGCCACCCAGTTACCAAAGGCACCACCACCAAGGGCGTTAGAAACAGGCGTAGAAACCATGTCATTAACAAGATTTTGAGCAACACTGTCAACATCGACAGCACGCTCAAATGTACTAACAGATTTCGACTTGACAGCATAGTGCGCCTGCAGGACGGCAAACTCAGGCGTGGTGGTGGCGTAAACCGCACCTAAGAGCAGTACGACAACAACCAAAGACAAAATCGTTTTCCAGCTTGAACCACTTGGCTCAATAGGCAATGTCGTGCCATTATTCTCATTTTCACTCATATTCTTTCCTCACAAATTAGCTGACGGCGACCTCCCTGTGCCTTCAGCTAACGAAAATTGAAAACCAACGCAATCCGGCGCTGGCTATTGTTCTACAAGGTTTCTAAAGCGGCCGTATCCAAAACAGCAATCGCCAGGGCGAGAGCAGGCACAGCACAACCACTATCAAGGCAATTGCTTTCCAGGCACCAAATGCAGAAATCAGGGCACCTAATCCATGAGTCACCGCTGCAAGAATTAGACTAACCACCACGACGGCCAAGAACAGCCAAGCAAAATTCTCGATTTTTGCAGGTAGAGAGCTCTTTGCTGCTCTTGCTGCCATAAATCTCACCTCACAGTCGTTTTGACTCTGAGCTAGTTTTGGGCAGTTGTCAACCAGCAGGCGGTGTGGCTTTTTTAAGCCATACGATGTGGTTACTGGCTGCCAGTTCACCACTGTCAACGAGGGGCAATTTACCAAAACCACCTCCTCTAAATCTAAAAGTTCTGGCACATCAAGGATCTCTCCTTCGTAACCATCGACATTCAAACTTCTCCACCAGGGATACTGAGCTACGCATGCAATAAGTTCTTCTGTTGTTCGAATTTTCATTTTCATATACCTATCTGTAATTAAATTGATAAACCGAGCCGTAAGAACACACACAGCCTCTTAGCCGTGGTGAAACCAAAGCGTCAGAAATTGGTCAGGCAGCCAAACCGGGCTGCAACTGACTAACTTTCAAACCAATACCCTGATCGGCAAAGCGACCTTGATGTCCCATCGCTTGCGATAGCGCTAAATAAAGGGCACGTTCTTGGGCAATAAGTTCTATTCCATCAAACCAACTGTCGTTCAGCCAGATGAAGAACGGATTCTCCACTTCCTGACGACGGTCGTAGCCAAAGGTGAAATAGTATGTTTTGCCATCAGCAGTGCTGACC
>CALRJJ020000695.1:0-3308 GCA_943367505.1 Flavobacterium psychrophilum
TCAAAATCTTTGTCGCTCAATCCATGTGGATGTTCACTTTCAGGCTGCAAGGTCATCAAGTCAACGACGTTGACTACCCTGATTTTTAGGTCGGGTAATTCGCGACGCAAAATGTCAACGGCCGCTAGGGTCTCAAGGGTTGGTACGTCTCCGGCACAGGCCATGACCACATCGGGTTCGGCTCCTTGATCATTGCTAGCAAAATCCCAGATACCAATGCCTGCGGCACAATGCTTGGCCGCGGTATCCATGTCGAGCCATTGGGGGGCAGGGTGTTTGCCGGCCACTACGATGTTGATGAAGTCACGACTGCGCAAACAGTGATCGGCAACGCTCAAGAGAGTATTGGCATCTGGTGGCAAGTACACGCGGATGATATCGCCTTTTTTGTTGATGGCGTGATCAATGAAACCTGGGTCCTGGTGGCTAAAGCCATTGTGATCTTGGCGCCAGACGTGTGAAGTGAGCAAATAATTGAGAGAGGCAATAGGTCTGCGCCAGCCAATTTCGCGAGTGACTTTGAGCCATTTTGCATGCTGGTTAAACATCGAGTCGATGATGTGAATAAAGGCTTCATAGCAAGAAAACAGACCATGACGACCGGTGAGAAGGTAGCCTTCTAACCAGCCCTGGCACATGTGTTCGCTCAGTACTTCCATAACGCGACCATCGTGGGTGATATGGTCATCGGTCTTGAGAATGTCATCGGCGAACACCTTGCTGGTGGTCTCAAAGACGTCTCCTAATCTGTTTGAAGCGGTTTCATCGGGGCCAAATAGACGAAAGTTCTTGCGATCTTCGTTTTCAGCAAATACGTCTTTTAAGAAGCGTCCCAGGGCCTTGGTTGACTCATAGTCGATTGCCCCTGGTTTTTCTACTTTGATGGCATAATTTTTGAAGTCTGGCAGACGTAAGTCTTTTAGTAGCAATCCACCATTAGCATGAAGATTGGCTCCCATCCTTCTGGTGCCTTTGGGGGCTAATTCTTTAAGTTGAGGAAGAAGAGCGCCCTCTTCGTCGAATAGCTCTTCTGGCTTGTAGCTGCGCAGCCACTGCTCAAGCAACTCTAAGTGACCAGGCTTAGTGAATATTTCAGACAGCGGTACTTGGTGCGCTCTGTGAGTTCCCTCAATTTGCACGCCATCAACTACTTTGGGGCCAGTCCAGCCTTTGGGCGAGCGCAATATGATCATGGGGTAGCTGGGGCGGCCGGCAAAACCGTTGGCGCTGTCACTTTTGATTTTTCTGATGTCTTCCAGAACTTGGTCCATGGTGGCAGCCATTAGCTGGTGCATCAATTCAGGATCACTACCTTCGACAAAATACGGTTTATAGCCATAGCCAGTGAAGAGTTGTACTAGTTCTTCATCGCTCATGCGGGCTAGAACAGTGGGGTTGGCGATTTTGTAGCCGTTCAAGTGCAGGATCGGCAAGACTATGCCGTCGCGAGCTGGATTGACAAATTTGTTTGAGTGCCAGCTTGTGGCCAGGGGGCCGGTTTCTGCTTCGCCGTCACCAACTACACAACAGGCAATCAAATCGTGATTGTCGAGTACGGCGCCATAGGCGTGTACAAGTGCGTAGCCCAGTTCTCCGCCTTCATGAATCGAGCCAGGAGTTTCTGGGGCAACGTGGGAGGGAATGCCGCCTGGGAATGAGAATTGCTTGAAGAGCTTTTGCATGCCTTCAGCATTTTCTTCTATCAGCGGATAGGTCTCGCTGTAAGTACCTTCTAAATAAGTGTTAGCCACTAGTCCTGGGCCACCATGGCCTGGACCGGTGATGTAGATCATATCGAGGTCGTGCTTCTTAATTACTCTGTTGCAGTGCGCGTAGATGAAATTGAGCCCGGGAGTAGTGCCCCAGTGACCAAGCAATCTAGGTTTAACGTGCTTCAGCTCTAGGGGCTGGCGTAAAAGAGGATTATTGAGAAGGTAGATTTGGCCGACGGAGAGATAGTTGGCAGCTCTCCAATAAGAATTGATTTTTTGCAGTTCTTCACTGCCTAGAGGTTTTGCTTCTTTCAAACTCGGTGTAGCTACGCTGGCTGAAGCCATAATAAATTCCCCTGCGCAGATGCGCTTAGATTGGCGGATGGATATGCTAGGCCAAATTATATAGGGCCTGACTCTCTCGTGATCGCCATTAGCAGCGCGTGTGAATTAATTCGACGGTAAGCACGATGCTTGCTGTCAAGAGGGTGTGGCGATTAGGCTATAAAACAGACTAGAAAAGTGCTTGCACAAATAGGGCTGAGTCAAAATCACGCAAGTCTTCCATTTTCTCACCAAGACCAATGAGCTTTACCGGTATCTTTAATTCTTTGGCTATGGCAAAGACCACGCCACCTTTGGCGGTGCCATCTAATTTTGTTAAGATAACTCCAGTCAAGCCGCAAACTTCAGAAAATACTTTTGCTTGCTGTAGCCCGTTTTGGCCGGTTGAAGCGTCAAGAACCAAGAGTGATTCGACATTCATTCCTTCGGCGTTTTTCTCAACAACTGAGCGAATTTTTTTCAATTCTGCCATCAAATTGGTTTTATTGTGCAGACGACCAGCGGTGTCGACGAGCACTACGTCATATTGTTCGGCTTTGGCTTTCTGCAGGGCTTGGTAGACAACAGCACCTGGGTCAGCACCGTCCGGTAGTCGAACTATGTCAACGCCTGCTCGCTGCGACCATATTTCAAGCTGCGATTCGGCTGCCGCTCTGAATGTGTCTCCCGCTGCCAGTAAGACTTTCTTTCCTTCGCTTTTAAAGCGAAAGGCGAGCTTGCCGATGCTGGTGGTTTTGCCCACGCCGTTGACACCGACTATCAAATAAATGTTAGGCACACCGGCTTTAAAGCTAAGGCCGCTTTGAGCTGTCTCACTGAGCAGGCTGCTAAATTCTTTCTGCAAAAAGATATCAACATTTTCACTGGTCCAATTTTTACCGCGAGACTCTTTGCGCAGGTGCTGAACCAGTGGCTCAACTGTGGCTAAACCCAGGTCAGCTTTGATCAGTCGCTCTTCTAAGCTTTCAATGTAATCTTCGTCAACAGCGCGGTGGCTCTTAGTTTGAACTGCTGTTGCCGTACTTGCTTGCGGTTCTGTTTGTGGCTGGGGCTCTTCAGCTATATTTTGCACTGGCAAGGCTGTCTCTTGTTCTTCGACAGACTCTTCACTTACTTGCTCTTTTGTTTTTGCCAGTACAGATTTGAGTTTGTTTAGGGTTGTGCCCCAAAAGCCTTTGCGTTGGCTATCTTCACCCATGTTCGTCCTACCTTATTTATTGATCTTGGCCAGGGTCATCGCTGCCTGTTGAT
>CALRJJ020000696.1:0-3307 GCA_943367505.1 Flavobacterium psychrophilum
ACCGATAGAATCACAGCTAGAACAAGTCAGGCTTAGACCCTCAAGCTAATCATGGCACAGAAATATGGCCGCCGGGGGCTAGCCAAGTGATTGTTAAGGATCACGCTTAAAGCCTGCAAGACTCAATATTTCAGTCTGTCGACCAAACATCTCTTTCTCGTCGGCCTTGGTCATATGATCAAAGCCCAGCACGTGCAAACAGCCATGTACAAACAAAAACGCCATTTCGCGACGAACACCGTGCCCATACTGCTCAGCTTGGGCCACAGCTTTCTCGGCACTTATTATTATTTCACCCACTATCCACTGATTAGGATCGTCTTCTAGCATCTCGGCCAGGGCTTCCGCCGGCAGCCCGTAGGGCGCTAACTGAGGCTCAGTAAGTTCCAAGGGGAAAGAAAGCACATCGGTGGCTTTATTAATAGAACGCCATTCTTTATTGATCTGGCGAATAGTGCGATCTGAAACTATCGCCACCGAAAGAGAGCCCCGAGCAAAAATAGCCTTCAAATCTTTTTTAGGTAGCCAGCGCGGCGGTCGCTGCAAGAGATTTTGACTGAGACCCTCGGTCAAAGCGGCATAGTCTGCCTTGAGCTCTTCCCAATCGAGCTCAAGCTTGCGCTGGCGGTTATGAAACGCAATCTTCACTTCTTCTTGCGTGCTCCTTGCTTACATGTTAGGATTTGGCCATAGAAAACCAATTTTTAGTCGTTAGCTAGTCAGAAATGTGATTAGCGTACGGCATTTTTGTGTTTGTGCATATTTTGCACCCGGCAACCCTTTACTGCCGCCGACTGCACGTTGGTTATTTCACTCTAGACATTATTCATGCCAGATAGCAAAAACCCTAACAACAAAAACGATAATGAAGCTATAAAGAAAGTTACAGACCTCACCGAAGAAGTGGTTAAAGGCCTGGGCTTCGAACTAGTGGATATTCACTTTGGCCAGCACGGCAGACAAAAGATTGTCGAAATAACTATCTACAATCCAGGCGGAAGCGTCGGTTTGACAGATTGCGAGAAGGTCAGCCGCGAGCTAGACAGCAGAATAGACTTAATTGCTGACAGCCTCGACTTTTTCCACGGCCCATTCTTGCTGGACGTCTCTAGCCCTGGCATCGACCGAGTTTTGAAAAGCGAGCGTGAATACAAATTATTCACCGGCCGAAAAGTCGAAATCAAGACCAAAACCAATGTTGGCGCCGATCCCTACGGACAACATTTCACCGCGCGCCTAGTACATTTCGGCGACGAAACGTTCAAGCTCAGCGAAATCGGACCGATTCAAAGCGCTCCAACTAAAAGCAAAAACAGCAAAAAACATGCTGCCAACAAGATTTCACAAGAGCCCGTCAAAGAGCTCAAAGTTGCTCTCAAGCAAATAATACAAATTAGACTCTATCCCGATCTGCAAAAGAAATTCAAAGAAATCGCCGCTGAAAATGCAACTGAAGCCGTGATCGACCTGAGTGCAGAAGGGTCCGAAGAAGTCGATGCAAAACAAAATAAGGTGGAGGTAGAACGTGATTAAAATTGGCGACAAACTCCTTGAAGCAGCTGAGGAGCTAGAAAGGGATCGCAATATTCCCCAAGAGGAATTCATCTCTTATGTTTGCGACGCCATTGTTGCGGCCTACAAGAAGAAAGTGCCTGATCACGACGTCGAAGGCGTAAGAGCAATCTTCGACACTGAAACCGGTGAAATCGGCATTTTCGCACCAAAAGAAGTAGTCGATAAAGTCTCAAACGAATACCACGAAATTAGCCTAGGTGATGCCCAAGACCTAATTCCAGACGTCACAGTCGGCGAAGTTCTAGAAATTGAAGTAACACCACAAGATTTCTCTGAGTTTGGTCGAATTGCCGCCCAAACTGCCAAGCAGCTGATTACTCAGCGCCTGAGAGAAGCCGAGAAAGAATTAATCAAGAAAGAGTTCGAAGCTCGCAAGGGCAGCTGTACCACTGGTCAAATCGAGCGTATCGAAGTGATCAGCAATTCACGCAACAACGTCATTGTCAATCTTGGGCGCGTCGAAGGCTGCATGCCAAGCCGCGAACAACTACCTGGTGAGACCTATAGAGTTGGTAATCGTGTCCGCGTCTATGTACTGGAATTGAGAGATACAGGCCGAGTTCCCCAAATCATCGTTTCACAAGCTCACCCAGAGCTAGTGCGTGAATTGTTCGAACTCTATGTACCTGAAATCGAAGACAGCACTGTAGAAATCAAGTCAATCGCCCGTGAAGCTGGCTACAGAACTAAAATCGCCGTGCATTCGGAAGATTCTGACGTTGACCCAGTAGGCGCCTGTATCGGTACACGCGGTGTGCGTATTCAAAACGTAGTGGCTGAATTGCGCAACGAAAAAATCGACGTCATTCGCTACTCTACCGACCCAGTCGACTATATCTCCAACGCTCTTTCACCGGCCCGCATCACCACTGTAGCTCTCTACGAAGAGCAGCAAGAAAATGCCGGTCGTCGCGCCGAAGTTATCGTTCCAGACGATCAACTGAGCTTAGCGATTGGCCGTGGTGGTCAAAACGTCAGACTGGCAGCTAAGCTGACCGGCTGGAAAATCGACATCAAGTCTGAAAGCCAAGCTGGCGGTTCGTTCCGCAGCATGAACCAGACTCTTGACGAGCTCACAACATAGAGAAGGCCGCGAGCTACGTATTGAAAGCAAAACTGAGATTGTGTGTGGCATGTCGTAAGCTGACTGAAAGCAATGAGCTAATCAGGCTTACTTACGACTTTGCTTCAGCCAAGCTCGAAGTAAACTCGAATTCATCGACAGCCAAAGAGGCCGGAGTAAAGACCGGTCAAAAGCTGTCGGGTCGTTCGGCATATCTTTGCCGTTCTTCGCAATGTCTCGAAATGGCACTAAAGAATACGAAATTGAAACACGCCCTAGAAGGCCGCAGGAAGAAGGGTGTAGCGAGTTGGCGCAAAGTGGCTTGGCCGCTTGAAGCACAACTTATCCAGGCACTGTGGCGAGAATGCACAGATCCTGTAAAAACATGCCAAAATACTCAGAGACACGGAGAGGGCTGAATGGACGACAGAGTTCGAATCTATGAGTTGGCGCGCAAGATGAACGTTCCTAACCAGGACATCATCAACACCTTGCGCGAACTTGGTTATGACATCAAGAGCCACTCCAGCACCGTTGACAAAATCGGCCAGGACAAAGTGATAGCTGCGTTCGCAAAGAAGAAGCAGCAGCCAGACGGCGCTGAAAAGGGCAAAATGGCAAAAACAACACCGCAACCGGGCAAAGCCACGACAGTCAAGGCGGCGGCGG
>CALRJJ020000697.1:0-3299 GCA_943367505.1 Flavobacterium psychrophilum
AGAGACAATTGAAACCCCAGTGATTGTTGACCCCATCGATTTCACCAGGCGTAAGAGTATTCCGCCAGAGGCTGTCTATGAAGACTTACTCGTGCCAATCTTCAAAGGGGGCAAGCTGGTTTATTCTGTGCCTGGCTTGGAACAAGCAAGAGCCCTGCGCCACGAGCGTCTTCAGGCCTTCCACCCATCTATTCTGCGTCTACTCAATCCGCACCAATATCCGGTTGGATTAGAATCAGGCCTGCACAAAATGAAGCTCGACATAGTAATGCGAGAGCGTGGTTTCGCCGAGCCCAAAATAACTTTTTGAACAGTGTCTAGCCTAAGAAAGTCGTGGTCGGCGAGAGGATAAACTGACCAAATTGTTTTCTCTTTGGTTCCGTAGGTTAGAGGCTGTAGAGCCTCCAGACATGCGTCTTTCGATACCTTCCATCCATTTGCTCAATATTTCTAGGTGATGCAGTCCTTTTTCACCGAGCTTTTCTTTGTGCGCTTTTAGTTGACGGTAATATTTCAATAACGCTGTGAAAAGGCGGAAGGATGCCTCTGTGTCAGATTCACCGTAACAGCTCAGGCCCAGCTCAGGCACTGATGCTACAAAACGATTTTTGACTTTCCACAATTTTGCTGAAAGAAGGCCATCACTGAAGGGAAGAGGAACTTCTCTTACTTCCTGATTTTTTGTTAGCTTCATTCAAAAATGCCTATCCAAGAATAATCTTAGTATAGCTCTAATTGCGATGGCGTCTAGTCTTAGATATGTTGGTAGGATACTTTTTTCGTACTACATGCTTTTTATTTTGGTAATACACTGATCAAAAATGGCTCTGCTGTCTAGTTCGTCGATAGCAAACCAGTTCATTTGAGTGTTTGATCTGAACCAAATCAATTGCCGTCGAGCCAGTGCTACTGAGTGTTTGATGGTTTCTTCGCGGGCCTGCTCTAAGCTCAAGGTACCATCAATATGTTGTATAAATTCAGCGTATGCCACCGTATTCTTCAATGCTTGAGTGGCACCAAATTTAGTATAAATAGATTGTACTTCGGCTAACAAGCCATCTTGCAATTGCACGTCAATGCGCTCAATGATTCGCTCTTTCAAAAGCTCGCGACGGTTAGCTGTGAGGCCAATCCAGACAATATTGTAGGGCACAGGTTCCCGGCTAGCGGCCTGCGAAAATGGCATATTCAAAACTCGCGAAACTTCGATTGCTCTAATTAGTCGAAAGCGATCGTTGACACCAATTTTTTCAGCTGAGATTGGATCTATTTGGCGCAGAATTTCACGTAAATGCTCAACACCGTGCTGCTCTGCCACTTTCGCTAACTCGTCTCGAATCTCTTGTTGGGGTTCAACCTCAGGCATTTTTAGACCCTCAAGCAGGGCCCTTATATAAAAGCCTGTACCACCGCAGACCACCGGAATTTTTCCAGATGCAGTTAGTTGCTTGAGAATTTCTCCGCCCTCGCGCTTAAACTGCGAAGCCGTGTAAACCTGGTCAGGCTCAATAATATCGAGCATGTGATGGGGTACTTGCGCTTGCTCGGCAGCGGTTGGCTTGGCTGTGCCAATATTCATATGTTTGTAGATTGTGCGCGAATCACTGGCGACAATCTCGCCACCGAGCGCTTTTGCTAACTCAATGGCCAGGCTGGTTTTGCCCGAGCAGGTCGGACCGACTACAGCAATAACCAGCGGTAATTGCTGCTGCATATTTTAGAATGCAGCTAGTAGCTGTGAGATTAGAGAAAAGCTCGCCAGCCCAATCCAGAAGATATAAACCAGGGCCAGCACTGGTGGTACAACCAGCAAAATCAGCGCTAGTTTGATTGTTGAGGTACGCAGCGAAGTTTGAAAAGCAATCCACTCAAGGGCGATAAACCAGAAGGCCGGTATGGTGGCGAGCAGAAAAAACAGAGGCGTATGTCGCATGCAGGCAATCGGTGCAAAGAATGCGAAGGGCAGAAAGGCCCAGCCTGTGGCAATAAAAGCATTACCGAAAGTGAGGCGATGACCTCTTAACCAGATACTCAAATAATAGAGAATGCAAGACAAGGTTACCCAATAGCCCAGGCCAGAGAATATAAAAAGCGAGCAGTTGAGCAGGCTGGCTGCTGTATTGTCTGGTTTGATCTTGAGAAAAGCAGTAATCGAAAGAGTTAGCACCACCAGCATTGCTGCTGAGCTGAAGTTTGCAAAATTTGTAGGAAAGCGGCTAGAGTCGCTCAAAATCATCATGGTCTGACGCGGGGCTACTAGTACGCCATAAAAAATGTCAGCCCAGAGAGTGAAACCATTTTTGTAGATGTCTTTGGTTTTGCCTTCAGGTGTTTCTTCTGCCGCCACTGGTTCTACCAGAGGATCGGCTTGGGAGCTTTCTCCAGCTTTCGGTGTTTGAATCAATACCTGCCTGAAGGCCAGCTCAAGCTCACGCGGATTGCTCTCTGAAATGCGCTTATCAGGAGAAATTGAATCTTCGTTGAGGGAGCTGTCGTCTGCCATTTCTATTGCATTAGCCAGAGCGGTTGCTTATTGAGTTCAGGAATGAACTGGGATGGAATCAATTTGTCTAAAGGCGAAGTTGCACCTGGAGGAGCAAGCTGGGTGCGGCCTTCCATCAGCGAAGACAGTATGCCGCTGTCATCGTCTTCATCAACGGCTAAGTCAGCTTTCAACTTATAGCGCTCTTTAGTGATGGTCTGCAAAAGCGCTAAAGCATCACTGTATGAACCGAGTTCGTCAACTAAGCCAAGCTTTTGAGCCTGACGGCCAGAGTAAATGCGGCCATCGGCAATGGTCTTAACTTTCTCGATAGGAATTTTGCGTCCTTCAGCTATGGCAGTGGTGAACTGCTCGTATGAATCCATAATTAGAGCGAGCAAAATATCGTGCTCTTCTTTGGTCATTTTTTTGTAGGGTGATGCAATGTCTTTGAATAGACCAGACTTAATTACTTCGGGTTCGACGCCAACTTTGTCAGCCAGTGCTTTGAAGTTCATCAAATTGATGATTACACCAATCGAGCCGGTAAGAGTTCCGGGATTGGCCACAATTTTGTCAGCGCCACAAGAAATGTAGTAACCGCCCGATGCGGCCACGTCTCCCATTGATACCACTACTGGTTTACCAGCAGCTTTAAGTTGAAGCACAGCTTCGTGAATTTCTTGCGACATTGGCACAGTGCCACCAGGAGAGTTAACTCGCAATAGCACTGCTTTTACTTTTTTTGACTTGAGGGCTTTACGTAGTTCCTTCAAGGCGTTGTTGGAAGAACCCACTGAAGAAGTGAATAATGAAT
>CALRJJ020000698.1:0-3279 GCA_943367505.1 Flavobacterium psychrophilum
ATCGAAAAAAACCATCAGTCTACTCAGTACGACCAAGTCAGAAAAACAGCAAAAACTCTGACCGAAACACACAACTTGACAAAGTGTCAAACAAACACTATATTAGTGTCATCAAGACACTAACAAAAAAAGAGGGCTGCACCATGTTAGGAATCAGCTATCGCAAATCAAAACCCACCGACTATGTTCTGCACTTTTCCCAGGGGCATCTTGCACGGGAGGGTGCTGGTCTATCATTCTTTTACTTTCAACCAGCATCGACTATTGCCCTGGTTTCGCAAGCCAGTGCCAATATTCCATTTGTATTCAATGAGCCTACAGCTGACTTTCAGACAATTACAGTGCAAGGACAACTAACCTACCGAATTGCCGATGCAAAAAAAGCAGCGACCATGCTCGACTTCACCATCGATGCCAAAGGGCGCTATCTAAGTGATCAATATCAGAAGTTGCCCGAACGTCTAATCTACGATTTGCAAACGCAAATTCGTTCCGAAATTCAGCATCTACAGCTGCGCCAGGGCTTGGTGCATTCAGACCAGCTGACGAGCGTCGTCCTCGATAAACTAAAGACCAGCCCAGAGGTTCTCCAGCTCGGAGTAGAAATTCTCAACCTCGCTATACTTTCGCTCAAGCCAACACCAGAAATGGCCAAAGCATTAGAGGCCGAAGCAAGAGAGGCACTCAATCGCAAAGCTGACGAAGCAATTTATACCAGGCGCAATTCGGCCATAGAGCAAGAGCGCAAGCTGAAAGAAAACGAATTGCAGACCGACCTTTTAGTGCAAAGCAAGCAAAGAGAACTGCATGAGCGCCAAATGGAAGGCGAGATAGCACTAGAAGAACAACGCTCTAGACTAACCGATCAAAAGACTGACAATGAGCGCAAAGAAGCCGACAGCCGAGCCTATGCGCTGAAAGCAGTGATCACTCCCGTGCAAGACCTCGATTGGCGCCTATTGATGATGCTAAATCCCCAAGGCGGAGACGCAAAAAACACTATCGCCATGGCCTTTCACGAACTAGCCAACAATGCTGAAAAAATCGGAGAATTGAATATCTCGCCCGACCTGTTGCGCAGCTTAATTAGCACTGGCGCCCAGAGAGGATAAAAAAATGTACGACAAAATCGTGCTAATAACTCGCAAAACACGCCTTGATGAACTAGTCGATCGCTTCAACACCAGAGAACAGGCGAAGTTTTATATTGAACATAGCGGAGGTGATTTCAATTCATACGTAGTTGAGCATGACACCTACCAACGTTCTCTTGCTGCAGTAAGACGCACTATTGAGTGTGGTTTAAAAATTCAATTGCTCGACCGTAGCCTCATTCCCACCTATGTTTTTGCGGCAACAGACATTGTTATCACCCTCGGCCAGGATGGGCTGGTAGCAAATGCCGCAAAGTATGTAGGTGGGCAGCCAATTATTGCAGTCAATCCTGATGCCGAGCACTTTGACGGGATACTCATTCCTTTTCTACCCGCTCAGCTAAAAACAGCCCTAGAGCTAACTTTGCAAGAGAAAGCAAAAGTCCGTGCCGTCAGCATGGCCGAAGCAAAGCTTAAAGACGGCCAGAGACTCTTGGCTTTCAACGATTTATTTATCGGTGCAAGTTCTCACATATCGGCTCGTTATCACATTGTTCACGGTCAGCGTCAAGAAAATCAATCCTCTAGCGGAATAATCATCTCAACCGGAGCGGGAAGCACCGGCTGGATGTCTTCAGTTTTCAATGAGGCAAGCGGCATCATTTCATATCTAGGTGGCCAGCCAATTAAGCCCAAGCCTATGTCATGGGAAGAAGAACGATTGCTATTTGTTGTGCGCGAGCCATTCGTCAGCCTCCATTCACAAGCAGCAATTGTTGTTGGCACAATTAAACCAAGCGAACCACTAAAATTGGAGTCGCAAATGCCCTGCGGCGGAGTAATCTTTTCTGACGGAATGGAATCTGACTACCTGGAATTCAATTCTGGCACTGATGCTACCATTGGCCTTGCCCGTGAAAAAGCCAATTTAGTGGTGTCCTAAAACTAGCATCATGAAAACGCAATGACGAAACTCCAAATCACAGTCGATATAGTGCTTTTCACTATCCTAGAGCGACAACTACATGTGCTTTTAATTCGACGCCTGGCCGAACCATTTAGGGGTAGCTACGCTTTGCCTGGTGGTTTTGTCCTCGAAAACGAATCTATAGATGAAGCAGCTCACAGAGAACTGCAAGAAGAAACCGGCGTAGAAAAAGTTTTTCTTGAACAGCTCTATACATTTGGAGAACCCGATCGCGATCCCCGCGGTCGGGTCATAACTGTGGCTTATTACGCCCTCGTCGCCAATAGCCATATTCTCAGGTCGAGTACCGATGCTGCCGACGCCGCCTGGTTTTCACTAGATAAGCTGCCACCCGTAGCTTTTGACCATCAAAACATAATTGAATACGCCCAACAAAGACTGCGTAACAAACTTGATTACAGCAATGTTGGATTTGAGCTCTTGCCAGAAAAATTTACCCTAACCGAACTGCAACTAGTTCACGAAGCTATTCTTGGTGCAAATCTAGACAAGCGAAATTTCAGACGCAAAATCTTACAACAGGGCATTGTTGAGCCCAGCAAAGAATGGCAGAAAACTGGTCGCAAGCCCGCCCAGCTTTATCGCTTTGTTGATTGAGAACTATCTGCTATCGTGTTAGCAAACCAGATATAAGGCCTGCCGTGGCAATTGCTATATACCTAGAATATAAGTCCAATGTGGCCCTTTACAGGCGCCTCTCGGACGCCCTGCGCAAAGCTATTATGGAAGGTCGCCTGAAACTCGGGGAGCCAATGCCCTCAATTAGAGAGCTATCCGAAACTTTGAAACTATCGCGCTCTACAATTCTCAAGGCCTACGAAGATTTAAAGACTCAGGGCTTGGTAGTAGCCCATTCTGGCTCAGGAACCTTCGTGGCTAGCACCTTGCCCGGCGACCTGGGTGAGCTAGCACCAGCTTTCTTATCAGCAGCTAACCGTCCAGTAAGTTTCAAGCCCCTTCCACTCTCCGATCGGGGCCGCACAATTTTTGCAGTGGGCAAGAGACAAGCGACCGAACATGTGCACGTGCCGGCCCTAGAATACGGCGGCACGCCAATTGAGCTTTCACCCATGCGCGACTGGAAAACGCTGATGATAAAGCACTGCGATGTCAGCCGCGAAGAGCAAGTGGCTGAAATGATTGACCCCCTCGGCCTAGAAAAGCTCCGTGAAGCTATAGCGGCTTATGTATTACGTC
>CALRJJ020000699.1:0-3272 GCA_943367505.1 Flavobacterium psychrophilum
GTACCAGGTACGGTGACTTTGTCTTGGGCCAGTTTTGATAGCACGCAGAAAGTTACTCGATCTGGGGTTTTCTCTGGGCGCAGGGCGTACTCGATGTTGGCGTCACTGAGCAGATTGGAGGAGCCTAAATTGATTGATAAGTTTGAAACTGTGCTGAAGTCTAAGGCAGCGCCTTCAAGCTTGAGTTCGCTGTCATTGAGCGATAGTTGATTGATTTGCAGCCCTTTGGGGGTATTGTCGCGCACGGCCTCTAGGTAGCCACTCCAATGCTTGCCGCCACCAACCAGCCTGTCGAGAACTTGTTTGCGCCTCTCTAGTACTTCGTTGTCTTGTCTTAGGCGCTTGAGGTCGGCCAGTTTGCGGTTGCCGTCGGTGATGAGTGCATTGGTAACTTCAATTTCTTTTTGTGCTTGGGGCACATCAAAGTTGGCAAAGTAAATCCATGAAGCCAATGACAGTAGTAAGACACTGAAGGAATAAATGAGAGTAGGCTTGAACCAGCCGGGAGTTGGTGGTGGCTCATCCAGAATATTTTGAGTGCGGGTTAAGTCAAGGGCAAGGGGTAGCCGCCCTTCTTTGTTTAAATCCAGGTCTACTGTAATTGATGGGTTCCAGGTCGGTTCAATTGATGAGCCAAGTAGAGCTGCTAGGATAGGGCGCATGCGTGGGCTGACTCTGCTCTCGTCTACGAGCATGTCGCGCATGGGATCGCCGAGAATGGTCTTGATGCGAAGCTTACTGGTGAAATACTCGTCGATGTTGGGCATCATGCAGCCCGGTCCGGTCAGAATCACTTGATCAATTTTGACATCGCCGACTTGTGAGCGATAAAATTCGACCGATTTATTCAGCTCATCACCGATGTCACTAAATATGGTGCGGGCTACTTGCCCTGCCTGACCCAAACGAGCATCGGCCGGGGTAATGTTGAAGACCGGCACATCCGGCAATATTTCCATAGCCTGGTCGAAGGATAAATCTAGACTGCGGGCGATGGCCTCGGTGAGTGCTTCTACACCAAGAATAATTGAGCGACCAAAGAGAGGCATGGCGCTGCGCACAATGTTGATGTCTGTGGCGTCCTGGCGGATGTTTACCACTAACGATAGGTGGCCTGATGAGCCCAAATAGCCCGCTAAAGCCAGGCCGCGTATGACTGAGAGTGAAGAAACCTCAACTCTGCCGAGCTTGACCCCGGCTACGTCAGCCATGCGCCAGTATGATTCGACAATTGAATGTTGAATGGCTGAGAGAATGACATCAACTCGGCGCACACCATCGGGGTCGGTGCGCTCGGTGGCATTCATCTGGCACCAGTCGAGATTGGCCTCAGTGATAGGAAAAGGTACGTGGTTAGTCGCTTCTTGGGTAACGACGTCGGCTAATTCTTCTGGGGGCATGCCTACGGGCACTGGCATCAGTCTGATAACAACGGCCTGGGCTGGCACCGAAACGTTGATTATGGGGGCCTGATTGGTTGGTATTTGAGCTTCTTTGAGCAAATCGTCTACAAGCTGACCCATGGTGACAGGGTCAGTAATTAGGCCTTCCCTGATGCAATTAGGGGGTGTTGGTTGGCAAGCAAAACGCTGCACCTCAATGCCAGACTTGGTTTTGTCCAGCTGAACTAAGGTCGTGCTGTCGCTGTTTATGTCGAGGCCAAGCATGGCCCCTTTTTTCTTGCCGAAACTAAACACTTTCTACTCCCAGCTGACCTACCAGAGGCCATACATATTATGCCCCAGGCTTGATAAAGCCCCCGTCTTTTGTTAGAGAAATTGTTGACATTGCGTAGGCGGCGCCAATAGCCAGTGCTGGGCCGAAGGGGAAGGTTTTGGAGACGCGCACACCAGAGGTGAGGATGCCAAAGGTGCCGCCAGCGGTACCCATGGCGGCGCAGAAGATATAGATCGACGGATTGAGGAGAGGGTTAACATCCGGTTTGAAATAGCAGACGATGGCAATTACGGCTAGCAGTGGAATGGCCGTCATTATGCCGAAGCCAATTGCGGCCGGTTTTAAGGCTTTACCCAAGAGCTTTTCGCTGCGCAGTTCATCAAAGAGATAGACTGCCCCCATCAGGGCACCCACCACAAAGGCCACCAGTACAGCAATTGCTAGCTTTTCCCAGCCTAACCAGGCGCCCATTACGGCCGCCATGACAGCATCGGCGCCGCCCATAACTTCAATTGGTTCAGGGGCAATCTCTTCTGATACTTCAAAGACATCATCGAGGTACGGGTCTTGCTCTAGTCTTTCTTCTGCTTGTTCTTCCTCATCTTTTTCGTCTTCTAAAATCTCCGGATGGAGCCACTGATAAAACATCAGGCCATAGTGCGCAATTAAGTCGAACAATAGATAGCTGACGCCGACGCCAATGAGCGAACCGAAGAGATCGTTTCTGAAGAATTGGCTGAAGCCAAGGCCTACTAATACCATTGGATAAGTGATTTCATGAGGAATAAGTTTTTCTTTGAAATCAGTTACGGTTACAGCAATTAGGGTTGAGGAGAAGAGCAGCATAAATAGTGCTATTGAGCTGCGATCAACAAAGGCATCGCAGGGAATAGTGCTGAAAAAATGAATGATGGTGACAAAAACAACTGAAGTGAGAAGCTCTACTAGTGGGTAATGCCAATGTATTGAAGCCTTGCAGTAGCGGCATTTGCCCTTCAGTAGCCAGTAAGAAATCACCGGGATGAGATCGCCTAAGCCTAATTTGTGTTGACACTGTGGGCAGTGAGAGCCCGGATGCAACAGCGATTTTTCTGCCAGTGACCGCACTGCTACGACATTGAGAAAGCTGCCCACGCACAGGCCAACTAGAGCGGCAAGTAGCTCCAGATATGGTGACGGTATGTCGTATATATTTGGCATCAAGTTTAGGGGAGTTCTCTTCTTTCGTTCACTAGTGCTGAGAGTACTAAAAGAATGATGACATAAGCCAGTATGTATGTGGTCAGGTAGGTTAACAATTCGCCGTGACCATCGCTAAAGTTGCCGGGCGCTGTACTGAAGGCACGGCCATACATGAGCTCTGAGCGCACTCTGGTGAGGCTCTGTAGGTCTGGCATGAGCCAGTATAGAGCGCCAAAGAATTGTGATACCAGGGGATTGGTTGACATTTTTGCAAGCTCTTGTAAAGAGGCGCAGCTATGACCTACTAGCCAGAAGCAGAGAGTAAAAAGCACACTCATAATCGGCGTAGAAAATGTCGAGAAGAATGATGCTGAGGCGATGATGAAGAGTAGTTCTAGATAGACGAGGGAAAG
>CALRJJ020000700.1:0-3265 GCA_943367505.1 Flavobacterium psychrophilum
GTCTCTTCCAAGCCATGATGCGTATGACTGACGATAGACCTGACTTGCAGAGTGAGTTAGTGAATGTCGTCAAAGGCGGAAAGTATGCTGAAATTTCTCCAGCTGCTGTCGAGCGATATAGCAAGCAGGTCGAGGCCAATGCTTTATGGGATTCACTTGATAAAGCCGTTGAAGTCGGAAGCGATTCTGAAATATCTAAATTGTTCTTAGATATAGTCACTGCTGATTTGCCACTCGATAGACACAAGCACCCGGTCTTGAGCGCTGATGAGCTTATCTTTGAGAGCCCTAAGGCTCTGTCTGATGCAATTGACAACGCTGCTCTACTTGGCGATGAAGATACATTGAGTAATCTCGTATTGGAGCGGCTAAGTCGCACTTTCATTGATGCTCAGAAACATAGCAGTTTGGACCGCGAATTCGACTTAAAGCGCAAGCAGGATATAACGGAGACTATAGTCGACTCTGCTGCTCCAGTCGATTCTTCTGAAGGCCATAATAGGTTTGAGGCGGACGTAAATTCAATTTTGCAACGTCCTACCGCTAAGGCTCAGGAGATTGGACGACTCGAAGATGCTTTATCGTTTAGTTCGCCACTGGCAAAGAAAGTTTTTTTTGATTCTGTAGAGTTATACGGTCACGGACTAGACCAATTCAGCGACTTGCAGCAAATGGCATTTACTTCTCCAACTAACGGTTTACCAAACGTTCTAGCCTTGGCAGATGCCGTTCGCCAAAGCGCTGCTCAGCAAGCAAGTAATCCAGATGCTAAGCCGTCCGTTTTTCGGGTGGTCGAAATCAATGGACTGAAGGAGGTAAATGACGCTGGCACACATCATGATGGTGACAACTTCCTTTTGGCCGGCGCTCATAAGTTAGAAGAAATATTTGGAAAAGGCAATGTGTACCATATAAAAGGGAATATGTATGGTGTTCTGGGCGCTTCAGAGAATGCTCCTGGGCTTAAACCTCGAGAGCTTGGTCATTATTACTTCCATAAAGATTTGGGTATGCTAGAAACTCCAGTCGACGGTGCTATTCGTACACCTTTTCGGGAAGTCGCTATTCCAATTCCATCTAAGGCTAATCTGACTGATAGGGAAATTGGTCAGGAAATTGCTACGCAACTCTATGCGCTAGATCGCAAGCCCTTGCTAGTGCCAGATACCGTCAAGCCTTATAAATTTCACGCAAGTGATTTTCAATTTCCTCAAACCGAGTCAACTATTGTTGGTCGGTTTAAGGAATTGATTGAATCAGCTAGTGAGATCTCGAGAAAGGCTTTCACTGATGTATCAACAGGCCTCCTAAATAAGTCTGCATTACAGGCAGCAGTAGGTGACTATTCACAGAAACATCCACAGGCTGTAGCTCTAAACTCAGATGCTATAGGCTTGGGTGGAGTGAACTATATTCATGGTGGTGAAGTTGGCAATAAGTTCATCAAGGAAGTTGCTGATTTTTATACAAAGACCATTGATGATCTCGGAATTGAAGATGCCTTGGTTTTTCGCCCGGGCGGCGATGAGTTTCTTGTCCTATGCAAAAATCAAGCTGATTGCGATCGAATTGAGGCTGCGGCAAAAAACTTTCGCGTTTATATAGCAAAGGATGGTACTGTCATTTCTCGACCAAGAGATTTGGAAAACTATACGGAAGAGTTTGATGGTGCAATCGTGTCGCGGATTGTTTCAGCTAATATTCCGTTGGGTACTTTAAGAGATTTTGAAAACGCCCAAGACATGCTTAGGCACGCCGAAGAGACTACTGATAAGGTAATAGGCGAGCTGAAGCTGGATCTTCTCAATCGAGGTAAGCGCGCTTTGAGAGGCAGCGTGCCTGTGGTTGAGAAAGGTGTAGACGGAACACCGGTAATTGTGCCTATGCCCAATACTTTTTACGTAGACAAGTATTATGACCTTGGGCCATCTGCTGTAAGTTAGATCAACGCACATCCACCCATTGTAATCACAGAGGATCTCGATTTGAGATCACCATTATGCAATCTCGGAACTGCTATTTATACATGGTTCACGCGAGACCGGCAGTTTTGACAAGCTTGCCACCGATGCGGAACAAGGCTAACTAAATTGTTTGGACTTGACCGAATTAGTAGGCAGGATAAGTAAGAATGTCATTTGATAGCATAGTAAATGCGGCCGCTGGGATAGCGACAGACCAAGCCATTGCTGCGGAATCTAATGCGTACGAATCTGAAGCCAATTCAGTACCTTCTTACATTGAAGCCAGTGATACCAATGCTTCAAAATGGGTGGAAGAAACTGCTACTTCCATACTATCGAATCAATTTATTGAGGAGCTCTTCCGTGAAAAAACTGCGCCTACACTAACGACTGAGAATAACATCACACCAGGTTATGAGCTAACCAGTTTGCTGGTGCCGCCGGTGTTTCCTGAAGCTAAAGCCACCAAGCCCGCGTTAACAAATAGAAGCGTTGCGGCAAGCCCTGCTTCAGATGCTCAAATCGAAGCTGTGGCTAGGCAGCTACCTGAAGAGTTGCGCCTAGATAAATGGTTTATTGATCCGCGCAGTGCCGATGCTGCCGCGGTTAAGCGGAGCGTCGACAGCCTACCGCACGATACCGAGACTATGAGTCGTCTTAGAGATGCCTATGCTCGCAATCCGAAGCATCCTGGTGCCAATTTGAGTGAAGATATCGCCAAGAGTCTTGGCCGTGAAGATGCAGCGCTATTGAAGTCGGTGATTGAGCAACCTGATAAAAAGCTCCCCAAGATTGAAATAGCACTAGATGGTCTTACATCGGCTCATTTGACGAGGTTGGCAGATAGTCAATTATTGCCAATAAACGCAGCATTTAGTGTGATGAATCCTACTAATATTCTGGTAACGCTTCATAAAAACAACGAATTAAACAAAGATTCGCAGGCTTATAGAAGAGAAATTTATGATCAGCTCTCGGTGCTGAGTAGCCAGCAAATATTGGAGCTTGAGAGAGAATCAGCAGCAAAGCATGGCAAGACTCTAGAGCAGCTTCTCGTTGGCAGCCCTGGCGTAAGAGTGGAAGATGCAACTGCGATAGAAATCTTGCTCAAAGGCAGCGATGCACGTGCGGCCAATCCCGAACTAGCAGTACAACTAGCAGCAGATGCCATGCGCACTAAAAATTTGGATCTGTTTAGAAATGCGCTGGCAGCGAATGCTCCGGCCCGAGAAATCTTTAAGTCAAGGGGGAATTTCGAGCTTCTGTCCACCAGTTTCAGTGGCAATGATCTTAAGACGGCG
>CALRJJ020000701.1:0-3248 GCA_943367505.1 Flavobacterium psychrophilum
TTGTAGCTCGGCTTCTTCTACTTTAAAGGAAAGATTTCCTACGAATAACTTATTGTTCATCTCTTCTTATCTCACGGTATTTCTAATCATTAGTATCTCAGAAAAACAAATCACTTCCAACATGATCAGTTTGATCCTTCGAATCTTGCTTATCTCTTTTTTCGTCCTGTCACCGGCCTGGGCTGCAACCCCGCCCAGTGTTTCGGTTGAGACTCTGGGGGCGTCGGGCCAGAGCGCCGATAGCGACGAGGTTAAAGCCGTTTTTCATGGCCAAGTACTATCTGTTGAAGTTCTCCACCACAAAGGAATTGGCCGGATTCGGCTGTCGCTAAAAGACCTCAAACTAAAAGTTCGAGGACAAGCTACTGTTGGCTCTCTACCTATGAAAGTTAGCTTTCGCAATTTCGCCATGCTTGAAGGCTTCACCGTGGGCAGTGGCGCTGGCGAAATCTATAGCCTGCCAAACTCCCGGGCAAAGAAGCGTAAGTTCTTGCTGCGCATACCGCTTAGCTCGCCGACTGCATCCGTCGACATGGCCTGGGTTGATGCTTACCGCCACTAGTTTCTATTGTAGATAGAGCTAAATTACTGCGTCAGCTTCAATTTCAACAAGCATGTCGGGGGAGATCAGGCGCGTAACCTCAACCATGCTCGTTGCTGGCCTAATCTCAGAGAAGTATTCTCCGTGGGCTTTGCCTACTTGCTCCCAGTTGCTAATGTCGGTCACGAAAATGCGTGTGCGCACTACGTGTTGAAGACTAGCTCTGGTTTGTTTAAGGGCTGCTTCGATGTTCTTGATGGCCTGAATTGTCTGGGCATAGGCATCGCCAACCCCGACTATTTTGCCGTCTTCGCCTGTGGCCGTCGTACCCGAGACAGCAATGAAATTGCCCACCTTGACCGCGCGAGAGTAGCCCACCACTGATTCCCATGGTGTGCCGCTGGCGATATTTACCCGTGTGCCTTCGTTCACTGTTTGGTCCTTTAAAGAGTTACCGACAGTGTAGTTGATTTGTCGTCGCTAATTGAGCTTTAGGCTTTAGTGGTAGCAGCTTCTTTGGCTGATTCACTGTTGGCAGGCAAGCCAGCTGGGTTTTTTGACCAGTAAAATTCGCGATTCTTGCGGTAGTAGTCGCAAGTTTTGGCGAGACCTTGCTCTAGAGTGGTGGTTGGTTTCCAGCCCACAATCTCTTTCATCTTGGTGATATCAGAGTAGAAATCGCCTGGCTCTTGCGCTTTTCTCTCAGCGGAGAACTCGGCATACTGCCACTTACCGGCTTTGGCCACATCAACGATGGTCTTCACTAATTCAAGGAAGCTCACTGGTATGTCAGAGCCAACGTTGAATATCTCGCCGTAAGCTTTAGGTGTGATGGCTGATTTGATGATTGCTTCTACGGTGTCATCGACATAGCAGAAGTCTCTCAAAATACTGCCGTCGCCATAAACCTGGATAGTGTCGTTGTCTAAAGCTAAACGCACAAACCAGTTGCAGACGCCAAAGCGCGAGTGCATCATCTGTGAGCGCGGACCGTAGATATTGCTCAATCTGAGCAATACAGAGCGGATGCCGTGCACATCGTTATATACCTTGATGATTTTTTCAGCGGTGAGATTGGAAATCTCATAGATGCCTTTAGGGTTTGTCGGTGCTTCTTCGTTCACTGGCAGCGATACTGAAGAGCCATACTGGCCGCGGGTTCCGGTGTATACACAGATGGCATTGGGATTGTGCTTGCGCAACGCTTCCATTAATACTGCTGTGCCGGTGATGTTAATTTGAATATCTGGAAAAGGATTAGACAAACTCATCAGATGGCAAACTTGGCCAGCTAGATGGAATACATAATCTTGACCGCGCACTAAATAATCGAGAGCCGACTCATCGCGAATGTCGCAATAGTTGATGCGTACTCTATCTTTGACTGGAGCGAGGTTAAACTCGTTGCCGCCGTAATCTGGAATCATTGAATCAAGAACGGTCACTTTGGCGCCCAGGTTGGCGAGACGAATCGCCAGATTGGAGCCGATGAAGCCCATGCCACCGGTGATCAATGCTGTTTTGCCCTTGAAGGCGGTTTCCACTGTCTGGCTCATAATCTTAACTTCCGCTCACAATGCTCATGTAAACTGAGCAGGTAACCTGTGAGAAAACTCATCAATAATTTGAACGGGTCTCACTTGCTCTGGATTCTAACACGGTGTCACGCTAGAACACGCTCTCAGACCCTCTCTCTTTAGAATTGTTGAATCAGGCTTGGGCTTGTGTCAGGCTTGTGCCAGAGAAGATGGCCGTTTTATTAGTTGTCAATTAAACAAGGCTTAATTCCAATTTGGCTCTTTTCTACTAGAATTGGCAGGTCAGGTTTTACGGTTATATCGAGGGAAAGCGTTGAACGTTCCATTCGGCAATATGCAAGTTCACTATCAGGCCTACAAAGAGCAGATCGATGCGGCTGTGGCCCGCGTTCTTGCCAGCGGCTATTACATACTTGGGCCAGAGCTTGAGAAATTCGAAGCAGAATTTGCTCAGTTCTTAGGTGTTAAATATGTAGTTGGCTGTGCATCTGGTACTGAAGCTATATACCTAGCCCTGGCTGCCGAAGACATTGGCCCCGGAGATGAAGTGCTCGTAGTGGCCCATACTGCTGTGCCAACGATTTCTGCCATCTCAATGACTGGCGCCACTCCTGTATTCGTCGACATCAAAGCTTCTACTTATGTAATGCGTGAAAGTGAGCTTGAAGCCAAAATCACTCCCCGCACTAAGATGATCGTACCTGTGCACCTCTATGGCCATATGGCAGAGATGGAAGCAATCATGAAAATTGCTTCTAAGCACAAAATCAAAGTTATGGAAGACGTTGCTCAAGCAACTGGCGCTACATACAAAGGCGCTATTGCCGGAAGTATTGGTGACTACGGTGCTTTCAGTTTCTACCCCAGCAAGAACCTTGGTGCGTTCGGTGACGGTGGTGCTGTCTCTACTAATTCAGAAGAGAAGTACAAGAAGCTCAAAATGCTTCGCAACTACGGTCAATCGAAGCGCTACTATCACGACACTGTTGGTATCAACAGCCGTCTAGACGAAATTCAATGCGCCATTCTTTCTGCTCAATTGCCTTATGTGCATGAGTGGAACGAAAAACGTAGTCAGATTGCCGCTAAATACACTGAAGGCCTCAAAGACTTGGTGGTAACACCAGTTGAAGTAGCCGGTTTCAAGCATGTCTATCACTTGTACGTAA
>CALRJJ020000702.1:0-3244 GCA_943367505.1 Flavobacterium psychrophilum
ATTGCCAGGCAGAATGGTATAAAAAATCCTGAGAAGATTCTTGATCGACTTGCTGAAATTAAGAGTCGCCAGACACCGATTGCTAGTGCTGATGAAGCGGCCAAATTGCAGGCTGTGACTAGGGATATTTTGAACGCGGCTGAAGCTAAAGCTAATCAAAGAGCGGCGGCAGAGGTCAAGCAAATTGAAACTAAGATTGCTGATTTGAAGGCTCAAGGGCAAACCGCTCAGGCCGATCAGTTGCGCAAAGAATTAGCTGATTATCGAACCAAGATTGATGCTGTTAAAGAGGTTGCGCCCGGAGGCACAACCAAAACCGGTGGCACTGCTGCATCTTCCACCAAAGCTGCTGGTTCTTCAACAGCTGTGGCTACCGAGGGCGAGGTAAAGCCATCTGCTGGTAGCGGTTTAATGAAAGTTGCTGGAGTTGGTCTTGGTTTGTACGGAATTTATCAAGGCTACAACACTGCAGTACAAGAAATGGAAGCCAAGAAGAAGGGTGAGCCTGGAGGCGCGCTTGGCTGGACAAAAGAACAGGCTGAGTTGGCTGCGCGTACGGTTTGGCATGGCCTTGGTTTTGGTGCGGCGGCTGATGTTGGCGAGAAGGCCGGTAAAGAAGCTTACGATCAATATAAAGCAGACATTGCCTCTGGGAAAATTTCAGGCAAAGACTGGACGCCCTATTTCGTCATGAAGTCTAAGGCTGTTGTAGGCGGCTTGTGGGGAGCTGGTAAGGCCGTTACTTATGATGCTGCCAAACAAAGCGGTACACAGCTGGGCTCAGCAATCGGCGAAGGTGCCGGTGCTGGCAAGGCTGCCTATGATTGGCTTAAGAACACTCAAAATGAGAAGAAAACCAATGAGGAGCGCGCCAAAGTTGTGCGCGATAAGCTGCTTGAAAAAGGCGCCTCTGCACTTGGTGCGCAGCGCGCCGCCGATAGAGTATTGCAAGGAGATTTTAGTGAAGCTAAGCGGCTCAATAAAATTTTGGAAGGTAAGAAAGCAGCCAAGTTAGCTGCGGCGCAAGCGGCGGAGGCCAGAGCAAAGGCTGCCCGGGACAGAAAGAAAAGAGAAATTAGAAAAGAAGCTAATAAGGAAGAACAGGTCGCCCGTGAGAAGTCGACTGACAATGAGCTCAAGCTTCGCGAGACAGTCATTGCTAAGCTAACCGCAAAAGGACTGCCCCGAGCTACGGCATTGGTTGATCGCCTTGTGCGAGTCTTAGAGCGCGATGGCATGAGCGAATTGGATGCCGCAATAAAAGAAATCACAGACATGCAGGGCACTTTCGTTGGCACAATGGGTGGTCAGGGTCATCTAACTATTACGGTGACTGGCACAAAGGCGACTGGAACTTTCAACAATGTCACAGATACTGCTGGGGTGGTGGCAACGACAAAACTTGCCATGACCGGCGACATTGATATGATTACTGCCAAAATTGCCCTGACTGTGACTGGTACAGTGACAATTCCTCCTATTCAACTGCCTGAAGCTGCCGCGGATGAACCTGCTTGGGTTGCTGAGATGAGAGCTTCTGCCCGTCAATTGCGAGTGACAAATGTTTATGGCAGCATGAATGGCAGTTTCACTGGCAAAGGCTATAGAGGCCTGCAAGACGGCGCCAAAGAGTGGAGTGTGCTGAGACAGAACTAGAGGCACACAATTGAGTGCTCGCTTTTAGCCGTCTGGCCCAAAGTAGTCACAGTTCGGTCACGCCTCCGTCACCGATCGGTTTGACTTTGAGTTTATGTTAGTTACATGAGGCGCAGGCAGAATTGGTTTTGGAGGTTTTACTATGGGCTCTGAGAGGCAAACAGATATTCCGGCTGAGACTAAAGTCAGCGACATGGGTGCCGCAGATACCAGAGAGTTTGAACAGGCCGGCAGCAATATGTATGCTGATGCTTATGCAGGGCTGAGTGTGGCCTCAGCCAAAACCAAAACATCTGCCCCTGATAGACTAGGCGCCTGTGGCCCTGACGATGCTAATGATGTAGCCAAGGCACTCGACGATCAGAGAGAATTTGAAGCTTCTCTGATGCTTCGTTCTTGCCTCTATCAATCTATGAAATTCAATGGTCGTCCCGTTGACTATCGAAGCTTTGCTGAATCTGTTAGTGCTCTTGAGACTAAGGGCGACGGTTACGACTTGAACTTGAAGTACACCTTTGATCTCAAAAGCGGTGCTCTTTATCTTAGTGATACGGCAATCAAATAGGGGTGTTTATAATGCAATTAGAGACTCAAAGTGAGACCAATGCATCGTTTGAAAGCCGCGATAATGTTATGGCAAGTGCTAAGTATGGCAATGATGCCAGTGAAGCTTTGTATGCAGCTTCGTATGCCAGTTCTCCTGCGGCTGCCCGCTCTCTTAAACGAGAGCAATGCGACGGAATGAATGCTAATAAAGCAGCCATCGCCCTTGACGAAAGGAGATTGCCAGATGCGTTACAGCTTCTTCAAGATTGTGCAACCGCTGCCAGTGCTTTATCGCATGGACGCAACGGGCTTGAGAATTTCCTCAGAGGCATAAACGCCAATGAGCGCAATGGAATCGGTTTTGATCTTGATTATAGTGATGAAGGTAGCGGTTACGATAAGTCTTTTGTTGATGGCTTTGAAATTAAGTAGATGCATGCTCTTCAGCAGCTAGCCTGGATAAGCATTGGTCGTCTCCGCCCATACGATCTGTTAAGAACGTTTTCTTTTTCTCCTATTGCATTGCAGTCACCTTTTCATTTGAGGTTCTTCTATGAATTCTGAATTTAAGCAGCCAAGTGAGATTGAGATCGGCACTACTAAAAGTGGCAATAGTCACAGCCGATTAGTTAATGAGGCTTATGCCGGTAGCGGTGCAATGCATTCTGCGAATGATGTGTATAACCGATACCAGGGAGCACATAGTTCTGGTGATGCTGGGTTGCTAACTCTTGGAGGCTTTGGTATTTCAGGGGTTTCAGACTATTCTCAAGGGAGTATCAAGCTGGCGCAGCTTGACACTAATGAACGGATTGAGAATCCTGATTCCAGTAGTGAGTTTTCGTCTTTAGATAGACTGCCTGATGCCGCTAGACAAGCAGCAGCTAATGGCGAAAGTTCTGTTTTGATATCTAGGGGCAGCGGAGAGGTGGTCGGAGCATTTCTTCCCAAATTTGAAAGCAAGCAGTTGGATGCACAGGTTAAGAGTGTTGAGGCGTTGGGGTTTAAGTCCCAAGTTCGTTGGCTGGAAAACGGTGACGGA
>CALRJJ020000703.1:0-3241 GCA_943367505.1 Flavobacterium psychrophilum
TCAAGCTAATGTATCGGCCAGACCAATTGGCTTAGGTCGCGGCAACTCTGCTGCAGCTGCGCCAAATCGTATGGCTTCTTCCTCTCCAGCTAGCTATGGTGCTGCATATCATGGCAGCGGCGGTGGCTACGTCGCTCCAAGCTCTAGCAGCTCTGCATCAGTAAGAGCAAAACTTCTTGGTAAATAAAGCAGGTGTGCATGTCCAATATTAAGCCGCAGAATAACCTTAAACTCTATATCGCTGCCCTTTCCACAGGGGCAGCATTAGTGCTTTCTGCGGCGACGAGTGCTGGTCATGCGCAAGGAAGCTTCACTGTTAAGAAGAATCAATTGGAGCAGGTCAGTCCGTTTAAGGCTCGGCAGCAAGTTCAAATTGTTGATGAAAGCCCGATTGTCACTGATGTGCGTAGAAAACCAGAGGCAGAAAAGAACTACCAGATCAATATACCGGCTTTGTCTGGCGGTGGGTCTAGCGGTGGTGTCGTTACAATCAATCCTACTTCTCGTAATCTTCCTTCCGCCAGCTTTGGCAGCAATATTCCAGCCGGTGGCACTGGGGTCAATCGTAATTTGCCGGGAGTCGAACAAGGTCACTTAGGAAAGCAGATGGCTGCTGAGGCCAATGCCATCAAAGCGACTTCAGTCAGGCCAATTGGTAAACCCGGAAGTAAACCAGTTCTCACTGCTCCTAAAACCAGTACTTCAAGTTCACCAGCTGCCTATAGCCCCTATAAAACAAGCAGCGGCAGTGCTGGGTCCACCGTTAAAACTACAACTGATGCCACTGGCAAAATTAAAGACCGAGACCGCCTTCTCAAATAACTTAGCAATCAGGTATTAAAGTTCAATGCGCTTACCACTTCCACTTCTAGCTCTGCTCTCCATCCTGGTCACAGGATGTAGCCCGCTGGGTGGAAGTTTGGGACGAGTAGATTCTAAAACTCAAACTCCAAATGCTGGTGGTGGTCTACTTGGTCAGCTTAGACCAAAAGTTGATCCCCGCTATGTCGAGCAAGCTCGGCAAGAGGAATATGCCAGAGCTCAGCAGCAAATGGCTCAAGCTCAAGCGATGGGGCAACAGCGTGGCGCCAACGCAGAAGGCATGGGCCGGGTCTTGCCTCAAGTACTTACAGGGCCTATCTCTGGTCAGTTGGGTAATGCTGGTTTCTTGAATACGTCGGCTGCCGCGAGTCAACAGACTGGCAGCAGTGAGTCAGTTAACGCTGACCTGAATGCTGGAACTGCTGTGCCTAGCACTCCCGAAGTCGCTAGTGCCGGGGCCGTGATGCCACCGAGTTCTGATCCCGTATTGGTAGCTGATGCCTCCAAGGCCGCCACTTATGGCTCGTATGGCTCCGTGCCGCCACCTCCACCTGGGGCGCTCTCGCCACCACCTCCAGCCGTAACGCTTTCTACTCAGGCTAATGTCGGTCAGTATCAAGATCCGAATAATCCATACGCTAATCCGTATGCCAATCCATACGCGAACCCCTATGCCAATCCCTATGCTAATCCTTACCTCAATCCTTATGCTGTTCCCTTCCAGGGTGGTCAGGGCTATCCTCAACCAATGATGCCTCCACAGCAACCAGCCCGGCCTTCCGGTTTGTTTGGTTCTGGTCAGGCTGCTCGTTCTTCTGGTCGAGATGATGAACCAGAGCGCAAGAAAGTTTCTAATTTTGTGCCAATCACACCAACTGGCATGGAGTCTCGCTCACCCTACAAGCAGCGCGATGATCTTAAGGTCTTATGGAAGGGTGCTCTTTCAACTCCGGCAATGCAGCAAGCTGTTGGTAAAGACGTCAGAATTGCTGAAGTTTTGAACCGCATTGATGTTGGTTTGCCAACTGATGGCACTAAGGGTAGCTTCAGTGTTGGCCCAAGGCAAGTTGATGCTATCTTCAAGCCGGTTGCTCTCGATAAGCGGGTGCAGCCAGCTGTACGCCGGGCGCAGACAGACCTAGTGCAGTCTTACTACCGCTACCTCTACACCTATAATAAATTTGCTTTGGCGCAACAAACCTATGCTGCTCGCAAGCAAGAAGTAGAAGTTGCTACCACTGATTCAGAGAAGCAGAGAGCGGCAGCTGATGTGGCGCAGGCACAAAATGAAGCTGACAGCTCGAGAGAAGATATGAAGTCTGCTCAGCAAGAATTGTCTGCTGCCGCCGGGGCCAATGCTGCTCGCTCAATCATTGGTCGCGTTTCTGGTATAGCCCCTTCGGCAGAGGCTCTGGCCCAGGCCGAGCCTCAAGCTGCACCGGTTGAAAAACAAAATTCGATGTTCGGTAACTTTGGTTTCGGTTCGCTTTTTGGTATGGGTAATAAGCCCGCTAAGGCTGCTGACTCTCCAGAACCGGCCGCGCGGATGGCCATGGCTGCTCCCATGGCTAAGGCTGCTAAGGCTGAGAAAGCACCTTCTAAGAACGCCGCTAAAGATAGCGGCAAAGATAGCGGCAAAGATAAGGGTAAAGCCAAAACCAAAACTGCTGTAGTTGCCGACAAAGGTGATTTGCAGCCATCAAGCAGCTCTAGTGCTGGGCGAGAGGCCCGTGAAGTAGCGGCAACTCCGGCTGCTTCGGCTGAGCCATCAAGCCCCGTTCAATTTGAATTGAAGGGTGTAAATGTCACTGCTCGAAAATCCATTTTGACAGTCGCCATCAAGAATAGCGGGCAAAGTGACTTCTCTTTCAATCCGGATTCATTTGCAGTTTCTGAAAATAACCATAAACTATCAGAAGCAGCAATGCGAGCAGACTTCGAAACCACCTTGGTGCAGCCCAGCCAGGAGGTACAAGGCACGATTACTATCTTTGGGCGACCCTGGAACGACCGACTCACGGTATCTCTGTCAGATGGCACCCGCAATCTGCAGATGCACCGATGACGAAGGCAAGCAAACATTTTTCTTTCAGGTCAGAGCACACTAAGCAATTGGGTAGAGAAGGGATGAACAAGTTAACGAAAAAAGCATTGAGGAAGGCAACTACGGTTGTCCGCTCGATTGTTGGGTGCACTCCCAGTCTGTTTTCTTTACTAGTCTTAGTTGCTGTCATCGTTTTTAATAGCGCTCCTGCTGCATTGGCGCAAGGTACTCCTCCTGGCCAAAGTGGTGCCAAGCAGCCAGGTCAAAGTGTAAATTCCAATGATCAGTCAATTGAGCAGATTCTCAAAGATTATCGTGATCGGCATCCCTTCCAGGGTGCTCAGTACGATGCCGATAAACATACAAGCAAAATTC
>CALRJJ020000704.1:0-3239 GCA_943367505.1 Flavobacterium psychrophilum
GTCGTGAGCAAAAATTACTGGATCTAAACGTCGATACCAAGAATCTCCAGCTGGCGCAATTAAGTCGGCCACCAGATTGCCAAGGTCAATTTCTTCTTTCGGCTTCTTGGCTCGAGCAGGCCAGCTGACCATATATCGCTTTAGATCAAAACCTAAGCACTCGACGCGACCGAGGTAGTAAATATTCTCGTCTTCAATACCAAAGCCGGCCTCTTCCCAGCGATGACTCTCTTCAATCCAGAATTCGCGCAAAACCTCGGTAATCGTCTCCATGTGAGGCTTGAGGCGCCACATATAGCTAGTGGGCAAGTAGGAGCGCGACGGCTTGAAATCCCATGAATCTTCGCTATAGGAAAGCTGATATTGGTGAGTAGTGGCCCAAGCCGACATTAGTAAGCTGGTCCAGACATTATTATCAGAATAAACTTTGGCGTAGCTCTTCTTAAACCACTCCTGCCAACCATCAAATTCTTCGTACTGATTAGAGCGCTTGGTTAAACCATCGCGCCACTCTTTTTCGTCTTGCAAAGGGTCCTCGGCATGAAAGAACTCTTCCCAATAAGCCGTTACCACAGCCACTTCTAGCAAAGAATTTTCCGATTTGCCAACAGACTCTTCCCAGAGTTTCTCGCAAATCTTGATCGATTGCTCGCACCGAGCATAGGGGTTAGAACTGGCAAATTCGGCGTTATGCCTAACCCAGTCGATACCAGTCCTGATCAGAAAAGCCGGAAGCATTTACTGCGGTTCCTTTTAAGTGAAATAAGAAATTAACAGACCTTAGAAGCATACCCCAAAAGTCTATTAATTATCTTCAGCGAAAAGGCCAAAATCAACTAGATTTTGCCGCAGTTTTTTTAGCTTGACGAGAATTGGCGAGAACAGCTTGATCTAGCCACTTAATCGCTTGCGAATATTGAGCATCGGCTTCGTACTCTGCCAAAGTGCGATCAAGCCTTTGACTCCAGTTAGAATCGCCTGAAATTCCCGGCTCATTAAAGCGCTGACTGACACCGAAAAGGTCGCTAATCATCATAACAGCCAGCCAAGATGGACACTCCATAAGCACTTCAATCATACGGCGATGAAGTTCAGGGGTGAAACTCTCTGGAGGCGAGTCTTCATCCAGACCGAGAAACACCATCAGCCTCTGCACTTCCAGCCACCCCTGGTGACCATCCTCACCATGCCACCACTGACAGAGCCCCTCATAGAAACTACGAATGGGTTGATGATCGTGGGTACCATAAGTAACTAAGGACAGCTTTTCATGAGTCTCTTTGGGCTTGAAAGAAAGGTCTTTTTCTACGCGCTCGAAAATAGGAATGGTAAAACCAGGAATTTGCAGTTTTTTCAAACACGGTCTGACATAGTCAGGCACCATACCAAGATCTTCAGCCACCACACCACTGTCTGGCGCCGCCGCTAGTATCATGCGCAGAAGTTTCTCGCCTTGCTCGTTATTAAGCTTGGCGTTCTTAGCAGGCACATCAGGTCGTTCGATAAACCGCGGAAGTTCTCCACCCGTAAGTTCTTTAGCTTCAATCTCAGTCAAGCCAACAAATTCATGGTTGCGCTCGGGAATCCACGGAAAGGAGTAGACGCGGAAGAAACCGAGCACATGATCGATGCGAAAATAGTGAAAAATCGAAGCAATCTGCTTGACACGTCGCTGCCAAAAAGCATAGTTGCTCTTTTCATGGTTGGCCCAGTTATAGAGCGGGATGCCCCAATTCTGGCCCCACTGGCAAGTGAACGGATCTGATTGGAAGAACTTCTCAGGCGGTGCACCACCCGACCATTGCAAATCAAATAATTGGGGATTACACCAAACATCGGCGCTATAGCGACTGACACCAAATGGAATATCACCCATAAGTTCAACTGCACTGCTATCGGCATGAGCACGCACGCGACGCCACTGACTGAAAGCAACCCATTGCACATAGCTATAGAAGCGCTGCTTATCAGCAATCTCTTTGGCCTCAGCACAAGTCAGTGACCAGGCTCTAGCCTTAGCTAAAGTTGACTGTTCGGCAGGCCAATTAGTCCAACAGGCATTGCCCTCAAATTTGTCGACCAGCGAACGGAAGAAAGCATAATCTGGCAGCCAATCGACTTGCTCAAGACAAAAATCGGCAAACAGCTGTTGCTGGCGAACTAGTTCTTTGTTGGTAGAAACTTTCTCAAAATTCTCAAAAGCATCCAGCAACAAATCTAGCTTTAACTTGCGCACGACAGAATACTGCACAGGCCCAACAGAAAGCTCGTGAATAAGAGCTTCTGGCACCCGCTTTGCCAGCATCTCCTCGGCAAGCCCTGGAACTAAATCTGGTACCAGTGAAATATACAAAGGGTCAAGGGCAATTGAACTAAGTGCATTGTAAGGGCTATTGTCTCCACCAGTTTCATTAACAGGCAGAATCTGCAGAACACCTAAATTGTGCCGACTTAAAAAATCGATAGCATCTTCAACACAAAGAGTGTCACCAATGCCTAGATCACCCTTGCGGCGCAAGGCAAATACCGGAAGAAGAAGCCCTGCGGCTTTTTTATCTTGATTAATCCGAGCCATTTTTATTCCCCAGCCTTTGGTGAACCTGTTTAGATGCCAGCGCGCTCAAAAACTCTTTCAATATTTTGTAAATAATTGGCCGGATCAAAGCTTGAAACGATCTCTTCTTCACTCAAGTGTTCGGTTACACGCTTGTCAGCGAGTAAATTTTCTCGGAAATTTCCGCTCTTAGTGTTCCAAGCGGCCATGGCATTATCTTGCACCAGCTTGTAAGCAACCTCTCGTGCCAACCCTTTATCGGTGAGCTTTAGAAGCACCGCTTGGGAGAAAATCACACCACCAAAAACATCCATGTTGCGAAGCATATTTTCAGGATATACAACTAAGCCATCCATCACTACAGCCAATCGATTGAGCATATAGTCGAGCAAGATTGTCGAATCTGGCAAGATAATTCTTTCAACTGAACTGTGTGATATATCGCGCTCGTGCCAAAGAGCAACGTTCTCGAGGGCAGCGACTGCGTTACCGCGAATTACCCGAGCTAGACCAGTAATATTTTCGCTGGCCACTGGATTGCGTTTATGGGGCATTGCTGAGGAGCCCTTCTGACCAGAGGCGAACGGTTCTTCTACTTCTAAAACATCGGTGCGCTGCAAATGCCTGATTTCTACAGCAAACTTCTCAAGACTGGCTGCGATCAAAGCCAAAGTCATCACAAACT